>NZ_JAAGMH010000143.1:0-183325 GCF_010548505.1 Streptomyces sp. SID14515
CGGGCGCGCTGGCCGCCGCCGGGCGCGAGGCGGACTGCGGGCTGCTGCTGCGCCAGGGCGTGGCCCGGCCCGCCGCCGAGGTGGCCGCATCCGTGCTCGCCCTGGACGACGCGGGCCGGGAACGGGAGGCGCGCGACCTGCTCGGCGCGTTCGTCCGCGTACGCACACCGCAGGAGGCCGCCGCACTGGCCGGAACCGGCGGCACCCGGCTGCTGCCGCTCCTGCTCGCGGCGGCCCGCGAGGTCTCGGTCGAGCAGGAGTGGGACCTGGTGCACGCGCTGCGGGTGGCGGGCGTGCCGGGGGTCTGAGCTTCCGCGCGCGGCCCGGTCGGATCGGTACGGTGTCCGTTGTGGACCGCTCGGGTGCGAAACATGATCGACTCCGCCGGTTCACGGCGATGGTCTTGCCCCGCCGGACGGAGGGGCTTACGTTCTCCATCCATGCACCGATCTACGTGCGTAGAGAACGCGTGCAGGCTCTCTGACGCCGCGTCGAAGGAGCAGCTCATGTCCCACGTCGTACGCGCCGCACTCGTCCAGGCGACCTGGACCGGCGACACCGAATCCATGATTGCCAAGCACGAGGAACACGCGCGCGAGGCCGCCCGGCAGGGGGCGAAGATCATCGGCTTCCAGGAGGTGTTCAACGCCCCCTACTTCTGCCAGGTCCAGGAGCCCGAGCACTACCGCTGGGCCGAGCCCGTCCCCGACGGGCCGACCGTGAAGCGGATGCAGGGCCTGGCCCGCGAGACCGGCATGGTGATCGTCGTCCCGGTCTTCGAGATCGAGCAGTCCGGGTTCTACTACAACACCGCGGCCGTGATCGACGCCGACGGCTCGTATCTCGGCAAGTACCGCAAGCACCACATCCCGCAGGTCAAGGGATTCTGGGAGAAGTACTACTTCAAGCCCGGCAACGCCGGCTGGCCGGTCTTCGACACCGCCGTCGGCAAGGTCGGCGTATACATCTGCTACGACCGGCACTTCCCCGAAGGCTGGCGTCAACTCGGACTGGGCGGCGCCCAGTTGGTGTACAACCCGTCGGCCACCTCCCGTGGGCTCTCCAGCCACCTCTGGCAGCTGGAACAGCCGGCCTCCGCCGTCGCCAACGAGTACTTCGTCGCCGCGATCAACCGGGTCGGCCGCGAGGAGTACGGCGACAACGACTTCTACGGCACCAGCTACTTCGTCGACCCGCGCGGCCAGTTCGTCGGAGAGGTCGCCAGCGACAAGGAGGAGGAACTCGTCGTACGCGACCTGGACTTCGACCTGATCGAGGAGGTCCGGCAGCAGTGGGCGTTCTACCGGGACCGACGGCCCGACGCCTACGACGGGCTGGTGGAGCCGTGACCGGACTGCACGAGCGCCACCTCGCCGTCAGCCCCGAGTGGCTGGCCCTCTACTACCGCCACCCCCTGGAACTCACCCACGGCGAGGGCCGCCACGTCTGGGACGCGGACGGCAACCGCTACCTGGACTTCTTCGGCGGCATCCTCACCACCATGACCGCTCACGCGCTGCCCGAGGTCACCAAGGCGGTCGCCGAACAGGCCGGGCGGATCATCCACTCCTCCACCCTCTACCTCAACCGCCCCATGGTGGAGATGGCCGAGCGGATCGCCACCCTCTCCGGCATCCCCGACGCCCGGGTCTTCTTCACCACCTCCGGCACCGAGGCCAACGACACCGCGCTGCTGCTCGCCACCGCGTACCGCAGGTCCAACCAGATCCTCGCGATGCGTAACAGCTACCACGGCCGGTCCTTCTCGACGGTCTCGATCACCGGCAACCAGGCCTGGTCGCCCACGAGTCTGTCGCCGCTCCAGACCCTGTACGTCCATGGCGGCGTCCGCACCCGGGGCCCGTACGCCGAGCTGAGCGACGAGGCGTTCATCCGGGCATGCGTCGCCGACCTGGAGGACCTCCTCGGGCACACGCGCAACCCCGCGGCCCTGATCGCCGAACCCATCCAGGGCGTCGGCGGCTTCACCTCCCCGCCCGACGGGCTGTTCGCCGCGTTTCGCGAAGTCCTGGACCGGCACGGGGTGTTGTGGATCTCGGACGAGGTGCAGACCGGCTGGGGCCGTACCGGCGAGCACTTCTGGGGCTGGCAGGCGCACGCCGAGAACGGGCCGCCGGACATCCTCACCTTTGCCAAGGGCATCGGCAACGGCATGTCGGTCGGGGGAGTGGTGGCCCGCGCCGAGGTGATGAACTGCCTCGACGCCAACTCCATCTCCACGTTCGGCGGTTCGCCGATCACCATGGCCGCCTCGCTCGCCAACCTCTCCTACGTCCTGGAGCACGATCTCCAGGGCAACGCGCGGCGCGTCGGCGGGCTCCTCATCGAACGGCTGCGCTCCGTCGCCGCCGGTTCGCCCGCCGTACGCGAGGTGCGCGGCCGGGGCCTGATGATCGGCATCGAGCTGGTGAAACCCGGCACCGACGAGGCCGACCCGGACGCCGCCGCGGCCGTCCTCGAAGCGGCCCGCGCCGGCGGGCTGCTCATCGGCAAGGGCGGCGGCCACAACACCAGCGTGCTCCGCATCGCCCCGCCGCTGACCCTGACCGTCGCCGAGGCCGAGGAGGGCGCGGCGATCCTCGCGGACGCCCTGAACGCGGCGGGCTGACCCGCGCCCGGCGGACCCCGTACGTATACGAACCGCGCGGGGCCGCCCCGGCCGTACGGCCAAGGGCCGTTGAGCCGCCCCGAGTTGAGGAGGTACCCATGAGCCGTACCGTCATCCACGGTGGTCTGGTCATCACCGCGTCCGACGAGATCCACGCCGACGTGCTCGTCGAGGGCGGCCGGATCGTCGCCCTCGCCGCCCACGGAACCGACGCCGCCGAGAGCTGGAACGCCGACCGGAGGATCGACGCGACGGGAAAGTACGTCATCCCGGGCGGGGTCGACGGGCACACCCACATGGAGATGCCGTTCGGCGGGACGTACGCCGCCGACACCTTCGAGACCGGCACCCGGGCCGCCGCCTGGGGCGGCACCACCACCATCGTCGACTTCGCCATCCAGAGCGTGGGCCGCTCCCTGCGCGAAGGGCTCGACGCCTGGTACGCCAAGGCCGACGGCAACTGCGCGATCGACTACGCCTTCCACATGATCCTCGCGGACGTGAACCCGTCCTCGCTCAAGGAGATGGACCACCTCGTCTCCGAGGGCGTCACCTCCTTCAAGCTGTTCATGGCCTACCCCGGCGTCTTCTACAGCGACGACGGCCAGATCCTGCGCGCCATGCAGAAGGCCGCCGGCAACGGCGGGCTGATCATGATGCACGCCGAGAACGGCATCGCCATCGACGTCCTGGTCGAACAGGCGCTCGCCGCCGGGCACACCGACCCCCGCTACCACGGGGACGTCCGCAAGGTCGCCCTGGAAGCCGAGGCCACCCACCGCGCCGTCCAGCTCGCCCGGGTCGCCGGATCCCCCCTCTACGTCGTCCATGTCTCCGCCGACGAGGCCGTGGCGGAGATCGCCGCCGCCCGCCACAAGGGCCTCCCGGTTTTCGGCGAGACCTGCCCCCAGTACCTCTTCCTCTCCACCGACAACCTCGCCGAGCCGGACTTCGAAGGCGCGAAGTACGTCTGTTCCACCCCGCTGCGGCCCAAGGAGCACCAGGAAGCCCTGTGGCGGGGCCTGCGGAACAACGAACTCCAGGTCGTCTCCACCGACCACTGCCCCTTCTGCTTCTCGGGCCAGAAGGAGATGGGCCGCGGCGACTTCTCCAAGATCCCCAACGGTATGCCCGGCGTCGAGCACCGCATGGACCTGCTGCACCAGGCCGTCGTGGACGGCCACATCACCCGCCGCCGCTGGATCGAGATCGCCTGCGCCTCCCCGGCCCGGATGTTCGGCCTCTACCCGAAGAAGGGCACCATCGCCCCGGGCGCGGACGCCGACATCGTCATCTACGACCCGGCCGCCGAACAGACCCTCTCCGCCGAGACCCACCACATGAACGTCGACTACTCGGCGTACGAGGGCAAACGCATCACCGGCCAGGTCGAGACCGTGCTCTCGCGCGGCGAACTCGTCATCGACGGGCGGAAGTTCGCCGGCCGCGCCGGGCACGGCATGTACACCCCCCGCGCCACCTGTCAGTACCTGGGCTAGGAGATCCCGCCATGGACTTCGGACTCGTCCTCCAGACCGACCCGCCCGCCTCGCAGGTCGTCGGCCTGATGCGCCGTGCCGAGCGCAACGGCTTCCGCTACGGCTGGACCTTCGACTCGGCGGTGCTCTGGCAGGAACCGTTCGTCATCTACAGCCGCATCCTCGAGCACACCGACCGGCTGATCGTTGGCCCGATGGTCACCAACCCGGGCACCCGCACCTGGGAGGTCACCGCCTCCACCTTCGCCACCCTCAACGACATGTACGGCAACCGCACCGTCTGCGGCATCGGACGCGGCGACTCCGCGATGCGCGTCGCGGGCCGCAGGCCCAACACCCTGGCCCGCCTCGGCGAGGCCATCGACGTCATCCGGGACCTCGCCGAGGGCCGGGAGGCGACGGTCGACGGGCAGCCGGTGCAGATTCCCTGGGTGAAGGACGGGCGGCTGCCCGTGTGGATGGCGGCGTACGGACCCAAGGCCCTCGCCCTGGCCGGGCAGAAGGCCGACGGCTTCATCCTCCAGCTCGCCGACCCGTTCCTCACCGAGTGGATGATCAAGGCGGTACGGGACGCGGCGGCCGACGCCGGACGGGACCCGGACTCCGTCACCATCTGCGTCGCGGCCCCCGCCTACGTCGGCGACGACCTCGACCACGCCCGGGAGCAGTGCCGTTGGTTCGGCGGGATGGTCGGCAACCATGTCGCGGACCTGGTCGCCCGCTACGGCGAGCACTCCGGTCTGGTCCCCGAGGCGCTGACCGCGTACATCGCCGGACGCTCCGGCTACGACTACAGCCACCACGGCCGCACCGGCAACCCGGACACCGCCTTCGTCCCGGACGAGATCGTCGACCGGTTCTGCCTGCTGGGCCCCGCCGAGGCGCACATCGAGAAGCTCCAGGCACTGCGGGACATGGGTGTCGACCAGTTCGCGCTGTACAACATGCACGACGCCCGCGAGACGACCATCGACGCGTACGGGGCCGAGATCATCCCGGCGCTGACCGCCTGACCGCCTGACCGCCTGGCCGGCTGACCGCCTGAACGACCCGGCTGATCGAGCAGCCGACCGGCCTTCCCTCCCCGCTGTTCGCACGCACCCGCCCGCACCAGCCCGCACTGCCCCCGCACCGCCCCGCACGGCACCGCTCCCGAGCGAAGGGCCCGACCACCATGACCGCCACCGTCCCACCCACCCCACCCCCGTCCCCGAACTCTCCGAACTCTCCGAACGACGCGATACCCGGCCCGGCCGCCTCCGACCGGGTCGAACTCGCCCAGGGCTACGTCCCCGACGACCCCCGCTTCGCCAACGAGGACCTGCTGCCCGTTCCCGTCGAGCGGCGCACCTGGACGACGTACAACTTCGCGGCCCTGTGGATCGGCATGGCCCACAACATCCCGTCCTGGCTGCTCGCCTCCGGTCTGGTGGCGCTCGGCATGGACTGGAAACAGGCCGTGTTCACCATCGCGCTCGCCAATGTGATCGTGCTGGCCCCGATGCTGCTCACCGGGCACGCCGGGCCGAAGTACGGCATCCCCTTCCCGGTCCTGGCCCGCGCCTCCTTCGGGCTGCGCGGCGCCAACCTCCCCGCCCTGATCCGGGCCGCCGTCGCCTGCGCGTGGTTCGGCATCCAGACCTGGATCGGCGGCGTCGGCATCTTCACGCTGCTCGGCAAGATCTTCGGCGGCTGGGCCGGGGCCGGGGAGATCGGCGGGCAGCCCTGGACGCTCTGGCTCTGCTTCGCCCTCTTCTGGGCGCTCGAACTGGCCATCATCTACCGGGGGATGGACACCCTGCGCCGCTTCGAGAACTGGGCGGCGCCCTTCGTCCTGGTCGGGGCGGTCGTCCTGCTCGTCTGGGTCGCGGTCAAGGCGGGCGGTTTCGGCCCGCTGCTGGACCAGCCGTCCGCGCTCGGCTGGGGCGCCGACTTCTGGCCGGTCTTCTTCCCGTCCCTGATGGGCATGATCGCCTTCTGGTCGACGCTCTCCCTCAACATCCCCGACTTCACCCGCTTCGGCGCGGGCCAACGCGCCCAGATCCGGGGGCAGTCGCTCGGCCTGCCGACCACGATGACGTTCTTCGCCCTGCTCTCGGTCTTCGTCACCTCCGGCTCGCAGGCGGTGTACGGGATGGCCATCTGGGACCCGGTCCAGCTCGTGGCCCGTACCGACAACGTCTTCGGGCTGGTCTTCGGTCTGGTCACCGTGCTGATCGCGACGATCTCGGTGAACATCGCGGCGAACGTGGTCTCACCGGCGTACGACCTGGCGAACCTCGCGCCGAAGTTCATCAGCTTCCGCACCGGGGCGCTGATCACGGGCGTGATCGGGGTGGTGATCATGCCGTGGAAGCTCACCGAGACCCCGGAGCTGTACATCTTCACCTGGCTGGGGCTGGTGGGCGGGCTGCTCGGCACCGTCGCGGGCATTCTGATCGCCGACTACTGGATCGTCCGCCGCACGGTCCTGGACCTGGCCGACCTCTACCGGCCCGGCGGCCGCTACTGGTACCGGAGCGGCTGGAACTGGCGGGCGGTGGCGGCCTTCGTGGTCGGCGGTGTCCTCGCGGTGGGCGGTTCGCACTCGGCTCCCGGCAAGGGCCCGTTCCCCGCCGACGGCCTGATCCCGTTCCTGAAGCCGCTCGCCGACTACGGCTGGGCGGTCGGGCTCGCTTCCTCGCTGGTGCTGTACGTGGCGCTGACCCGCCGGGGGAGCGGGGCGGCGACGGGCTGAGCGGACGTCGCGCCGGTGCCGAGCCACTTCAGCCCGTCCAGGAGGAAGGTGTTCTGGGCGGCGGAGTCGAAGGTCGACGACAGCGGCGTATCGGTGGCGTAGTCCATCGCGTTGTGGCCGAAGTTGGCGTACAGCATGCGGTAGTCGTGGTTGGTCCACACGATCGGGTAGTCGCCGCTGTACCAGCTCTGATCGGGGTCCGTGCCCAGCGGGAAGCTCACCGGGTCGACCGAGGCCAGCACGTCGATGGCGGGGTCGGCGCGCAGATCGCGGCTCCAGCTGTACCACTCGCTCACCGACGAGGTGAACGTGCCCGGCAGGTGTTCCGTCGACGGGTGGGTGCGGTGGTCCGTGTGCAGCGTCGCGGTGGTGGGGCCCCAGGTGTTGGTGGCGAAGTCGCCGCTGCCCAGGAACTGCTCGTAGTACCAGGGCCAGTTCCGGGCGTCGGTGGTGAACGCCGCGACATGGAAGCCCATCCAGGCCCCGCCGCCGCGCATGTACGCCTCGAAGCCCGCGCGTTGGGCCGCTGACTGCGGGGCGTCGTCGAGGAAGAGCACCACCTGGTACTGCTTCAGCGCCGCGCTGTCGGTGAGCAGGTTCCAGTTGTTCGTCGCGGTGTAGGTGAATCCGTGCTCCGCGCCCTGCCTCGGGAACCACTCGTTGGCTTCCTTGACGAAGCTGATGTGGGCCGCGTCCCAGGTGCCGTTGTAGAACGCGACGACCTTGAACGGCGCTGCGGCGGAGGACGATCGAGGAGCCGCGCCGGCCGGTGACACGAGAAGTCCCAGCAGCAGGGCGAGGAGGGCGAGGAGTGACAGGCCGGCGCGCGAGCGGCCGTGGGGGGCCTGGGGCATGGGTGGGGTCCTTTGTTCGTCCATGTGGCGACCGTTCCACCATGTGATTAAGAAGTGAACGGAACAACGTGTCAAGGCTTTGGTCCGGACCAGCCCGGAAGTGGTGGTGATTCGCCGATGCGCGCCTGGGGAGCGGGAGTTGATGCCGATCATCGCGGGCGTAGGTGGATTCACCTTCCGTACGCGCGGTCTTGACGTGTCCACGGAACGGGCCTAACTTCACGGCCTGAAGTAAGCCCCCCGCGCCCGCAGGAGACACATATGAGAATGCCGGCCACCCCCACGGCCCGCGGCTCGCGCCGCGACGGACACAGACCCCGGCGCCGATCCGTGCCGCTGCTGGCCCTCGGCGGACTGGTGGCCTCCATGCTCACCGCCGTCGTCGGCGCCCCCTCCGCCCAGGCCGCCGAACTCCCCACCGGTTGGGCCACCGTGACGGCAGGCCACAGCGGCAAGTGCGTGGACGCGGCCGCCGCCGGAACCGCCGACGGCACCGCGGTGCAGCAGTACACCTGCAACGGCAGCACCGCCCAGCAGTGGCAGTTCCGGTCCGTCGGCGGGGGATACGTCCGGGTCGACAACCGCAACGACGCGACGAAGAGCTGGGACGTGACCGACGTCTCCACGGCCGACGCCGCGCCCGTGCAGCTCTGGTCGTACTCCGGCGGCGGCAACCAGCAGTGGCTGCCCGTGGAGGAGCCCGGCGGCTCCTTCCACTTCGTGAACCGCAACAGCGGCAAGTGCCTGGACGTGCCGTCCGCCTCCACTGCCGACAGCGCCCGCATCCAGCAGTACACCTGCAACGGATCGGCCGCGCAGTCCTTCACCGTGGGCGCCACCGACGTACCGAACCCGCCCGGCACCCCCGACTTCGGCCCCAACGTCACCGTCTTCGACCCCACCACGCCTCGGGCCGTCATCCAGAACAAGCTGAACCAGGTCTTCGCCCAGCAGGAGACCAACCAGTTCGGCTCCCAGCGCCAGGCCCTCCTCTTCAAGCCCGGCAGCTACGACGTGGACGCGAACGTCGGCTTCTACACCCAGGTCGCCGGTCTCGGCCTGTCGCCCGACGACGTCACCATCAACGGCGGCGTGCACGCCGAGGCCGACTGGTTCCAGGGCAACGCCACCCACAACTTCTGGCGCTCCGCCGAGAACCTCTCGGTCAACCCGCCGAGCGGCACCGACCGTTGGGCCGTCTCGCAGGCCGCCCCGTACCGCCGCATGCATGTGCGCGGCAACCTCCAGCTGGACGACGGTGGTTGGTCCAGCGGCGGCTTCATGGCCGACTCCAAGATCGACGGCCAGGTCCGCTCCGGCACTCAGCAGCAGTGGCTCTCCCGCAACAGCCAGTGGAACAGCTGGACCGGCTCCAACTGGAACATGGTCTTCGTCGGCGACGTCAACGCCCCGGCCAACAGCTTCCCCAACCCGCCCTACACCACCGTCGACCGGACGCCCGTCAGCCGCGAGAAGCCCTTCCTGTACGTCGACGGGGCCGGCGCCTACCAGGTCTTCGTACCGGCCCTGCGCACCAACTCTCAAGGCACCACCTGGGCTTCGGGAACGCCCGCCGGACAGTCGCTGCCCATCGGCCGGTTCTTCATCGTGAAGCCGGGCGCCACCGCGACCCAGATCAACGCGGCGCTCGCGGAGGGCAAGAACCTGCTCTTCACCCCGGGCGTCCACCGCCTCGACCGGACGATCGACGTCACCCGCGCCGACACCGTCGTCCTCGGCCTCGGACTCGCCACGATCGTCCCCGAGAACGGCATCACCGCCATGAACGTCGCCGACGTCGACGGCGTCAAGATCGCCGGGCTGCTGATCGACGCGGGCACCGTCAACTCCCCGACGCTGATGCAGGTCGGACAGCCGGGAGCCACCGCCCGGCACACCGCCAACCCCACCTCGCTGCACGATGTCTTCTTCCGCATCGGCGGGGCCGCCGTCGGCAAGGCCACCCAGAGCCTGGTCGTCAACAGCTCCGACGTCATCGGCGACCATCTGTGGCTGTGGCGCGGCGACCACGGCAGCGGCATCGGCTGGAACACCAACACCGCGGCCACCGGTCTCGTCGTCAACGGCACGGACGTCACGATGTACGGGCTGTTCGTCGAGCACTACCAGCAGCACCAGGTCATCTGGAACGGCAACGGCGGCCGCACGTACTTCTTCCAGAACGAGATGCCCTACGACCCGCCCGACCAGGCCGCCTGGATGAACGGTTCGACGCGCGGCTACGACGCCTACAAGGTCTCCCCGTCCGTCACCCGCCACGAGGCGTGGGGCCTGGGAAGCTACTGCTTCTTCAACGTCAACCCGTCCGTGGTGGCGGAGCGCGCCTTCGAGGCGCCGAACACGGCGGGGGTGCGGTTCCACAACATGGTCACCGTCTCGCTCGGCGGGACCGGCACGATCAACCACGTCATCAACAACACGGGAGGACCGTCCAACTCCGGCAGCAACGTGGCCAACCTGGTGGCCTATCCGTAGCGGTACGAGAGCTCCGGGCGGCGGGTCATACGGGCTTGATGCTGCGGCCCAGCAGGGCCGTGACGTCCACCGTCTCGTCCGCCGAGGGAGTGGCCGTGGGCACCGGCCGGTCGAAGCCGGAGAAGTCCACGGTCCCTTCCTCGTCGGCGTTGCGCACGGTGATCCGCACCGGGTACGGCGTGCCCTCGGCGGCCACGTAGGCCGTCAGCCGCTCGTCGCCCGAGGCGAAGGTCACCGGAACGGCGGGCGCGCCGTTCACCTCGGTTTTCGCGCCCTTGGTCAGGGCGCCCCGGTCGGCGGTGGCGGCGTTGTCCGTGATCAGCTCGCGGAAGGTGTCGAGATCGCAGACCTCGGTGACGCTGAGCAGCCGGGGATCGTCGGCCTTCGCCTTCATGTAGCGGCCATCGAGGATCGCGTCGAAGGTGGAGCCGCCGATCGGCACATGGTTCTTCCAGAAGGCGGCGTCCGGCTTCAGCCAGACGTCGCCGCCGCGCTTCACGATCTCCACCGAACCGTCGTCGCCCATGTCGACCCCGCCGGCGCAGTTCCCCTCGCGGTCCAGGGTGAGGTCCAGGCTCTGGTCCGCGTCGGCTCCGTCGATACTGCCGCGCGCGCTCAGGTGCAGGGACTTCACGTCGAGCAGGGCGTCGCGTGAGCGTTCGACGATCTCCTCGGCGCTCAGTGAGTCGATGTCGTCATCGGCCTGCGCGACCACACCACTCGTCAGGGTGAGGGCTATGGCCGCGGCCCCGGTCGCCGCACGCGCGGCCCAACGGTGTCCGCTCACATCGCCTCCTCGAAAACGCCCCGGTCAGGGGGTGCGCTCCATGAGAACCGGCACATTCGAGCGTACGCCGAGAGCGGGGGAGCCGCCCGGCGCGCACACGGAGCGTCAGGAGTGAAGGCGTTTCTCGTTACGGAGGGTGGGCAGAGCTGCGGTGATCCCGACCGGGGTCACCGCAGGAACACACCACGAAGGAGAACCATGAAGCTGTTCACGGGGAAGAGGCCGGTCACGCGGAGCGAGCGGTTCCGGTCGGCCCGGCGGACCGTCGCCGCCGCCACCATGGCGGCCGCGCTGGCGGTCCCGGTCACCGCCGTGACCGCGACCGCTGCCCCGGCCGCGATTCCGCCCGGCCTCTCCTGCGACACCGGCAAGCACGCCATCGACGAGTACACCGGCTTCGCGCTCTGTCGCAACAACGGCAGCCAGACGCAGACCTTCTGGGTCCATCTGGTCTGCGGCTGGGCCCCGGACGTCGACGGCAACCACGTCACCCTGAGGCCCGGCGAGTCCGGCCAGTCCACCGCCCACTGCGGGAAGATCGGCACCGGAATCGGCGAGATCCACGTCCGCCCGTGACACCGGGGCCGTAGCGCCGTAGCGTCCCACGGCCGCCGCAGCCCGAACGGCCGGAACGGCCGCACCGGTTGAGCGTGCCGCCTCCTCTCGTTACCCTCCAGTAAGTAGCCGTGGGCGCAGCCGGGACGACCGGCCGGCCCCGCGACACGAGGGAGGCGGCACGCCCATGTCCTCAGCGGAGCCCACCGAGCAGACCGGCCCGGCCGTACGGAATCCCGGTCGCGCACCCCGCACGACCGGCCCCGCCGCGCCGCCGCTGCCCGGACTCGCGGAGAGCGTCCGCCGGCTCGCCGACGCCACCACCACCTCCACCGCACTGGTGGCCGACGCCCTCGCCCGCATCGAGGCCACCCAGCCCACCCTCAACGCCTTCCGCCACCTGCGGACCGAAGCCGCCCTCGCCGAGGCGGCGGAGGCCGACCGCAGGCTCGCGGCGGGGGAGCGGCTGCCTCTGCTGGGCGTGCCGGTCGCCGTCAAGGACGACACCGATGTGGCGGGCCTGCCCACCCACTTCGGCTGCGACGGCGAACTGCCCCCGGCCGTGTCCGACAGCGAGGCGGTCCGCCGGCTGCGCGCCGCCGGAGCCGTCGTCGTCGGCAAGACCAACTCCTGCGAACTGGGCCAGTGGCCCTTCACCGAAGGACCCGCCTTCGGCGCCACCCGCAACCCGTGGAACACCGCGCACACCCCGGGCGGCTCCTCCGGCGGCTCCGCCGCGGCCGTCGCCGCCGGACTCGTCCCCGCCGCCCTCGGCTCGGACGGCGCCGGATCCGTGCGCATCCCCGCCGCCTGGACGCACCTCGTCGGCATCAAACCGCAGCGCGGCCGGATCTCCGTCCACCCGCACAGCGACGCCTTCCAGGGGCTCACCGTGAACGGCCCCCTCGCCCGTACGGTCGCCGACGCCGCGCTGCTGCTGGACGCCGTCGCCGGAGCCCACCCCGAGGACTTCCACCGCCCGCCCGCCGTGCGCGCCGCCGACGCCGCCCGCCGCGACCCGGGCCGCCTCCGCATCGCCCTGGCCTGGCGTCCCCCGCTCACCCTCACCGGCGCCGGACCGGACCCCGAGGTGCGCCGGGCCGTCGCCGCGCTCGCCGAGACCCTCGCCCGGCTCGGCCACCACGTCGAGGAGGCCCGCCCCCGGTACGGGCTGATCGGCCTCGCCTTCGTGCCCCGCGCCACCGCGGGCATCGCCGAATTCGCCGCCCGCCACCCCGAACCGGCCCTCCTCGACCCGCGCACCCGCAGCGCCCTGCGGACCGGGACGCGGTTGGGCGGGCGGGTGGTGCGGGCGGCCAGGGCCCGCGAGGTACGCCAGCACCGCAGGATCGGCGCCCTCTTCGACTCGTACGACGTCCTCCTCACCCCGACGACCGCCGCGCCTCCGCCCCGTATCGGCACCTTCGACCGGCTCAGCGCCTGGCGCACCGACGTCACGATGGCGGCCGCCTGCCCGTACGCCTGGCCGTGGAACGTCCTCGGCTGGCCCGGCGTGAACGTCCCGGCCGGCTTCACCCGCTCCGGCCTCCCGGTCGGGGCCCAACTCCTGGGCCCCTCCCGCAGCGAGGAGCGGCTGATCGCGCTCGCCGCCCAGCTGGAGGACGACCTGCGCTGGTACGAGCACCGGCCGCCGGTCTGACGGGCAGGGCTCACCCCCGGGCGGCCCCCAGCAGCCCCGCCTCCACCCGCTCCACCGCCAGCATCGCGCCGAACGCCACCAGGTGCACCAGACAGCGATCGGTGAACGGAGGCACCCGCCAGGCCCGGACGTCCTCGGCCGTGATCCGGTACGGAGCCCGGGCCGCGAGCAGCGCCAGCCGGGCCCCCGGCCGCTCCGCCCGGTCCGGCAGCCCGTCACCGGTCGGCGGCAGCGGCGTGAACCCGTCCCAGGCCGCCACCGCTTCCCGTACGAGCTCGGCGTCCCGCTCCGCCGGCAGCCCGGCCCCCGCGTGGGCCGCCGACCGCAGCGCGCCGAAGGCCGTGCCCACCGGGGTGCCCGCCGCCCAGGACGGCGACGGGCCCCCGGGTCCCCAGCAGGGGAAGGCTCAGCCCCGGCTCCGGCCGGGCGCGCACCGCCCGGACCAGGGCCTGCCCGGCCGTACTGTCCAGCAGCTCGGCCGGGTCCGCCCCGCCGGACACCGCCTCCTCGTCGATCAGGGCGGAGACGATCCGGTTGATGAAGTGGAAGGCCAGCGCGGAGCCCACGAACTCCGGCGCCTCGTCGGCGGCGAAGGGCCCCGGCCCCCGCATGTCCTGCCCCCAGGCGAGCAGTTGTCCGTGCTCCGGGTCCTTCGGGCGTTCGCCCCGGGCCAGTTCCCCGGCCAACTCCGTGGTGCCGCCCGCGTACAGCAGCAGGGTGTGCGCGCCCACGCAGAACGGGCAGCGGTTGGCCAGCGACACCCCGTAGGTCACCAACTCCTTCTCCGTACGAGAGGCGTGGCCCGACAGCAGGGACTCCCGCATCAGCGCCCAGGCTCCCGCCATCAGATCGGGGGCGGCGGACAGGGCGACGAAGGGCAGGGCGCCCTCGATGCCGAAGTCCCGGGTGATCTGCGCGTGGACGGCGGCAACGGTCCCGGCGCCGCTGTCGACGGGGTCGGGCGAGGTGAAGCGGAAAGGTGAGGTCATGCCCCGGATCCTGGCGGGTGCGACCGCCCCGGGGCGTCGTACGGGAGAAGGCGGTCGAGACTGTTCCACGGAGACCGCCCGGACACGCGGCTACTCCCCGGGGAGTAGCGCGGAGGCCCTCATCGAGGAGGACGCGGGCGTCGTGGCCCGGACGTTAGGCTGCCGCACATGCAGGGGGACAGCGCACGACGGGCGTATCTGCTGGACCTCACCGTCGCGGTGCTCGACGAGGGCCCCTGCCCGCCCGGCACCCGCATCAGGCACTCACCCGCCGTGAGCGCGAGGTCACCGCACTGGCCGCGCGCGGTCTCAGCAACGAGGAGATCGCCGTCCACATGGTGGTCAGCCCCTTCACCGCCAAGACCCATGTGAGCCGCGCGATGATCAAGCTCGGCGCCCGCGACCGGGCCCAGCTCGTCGTCTTCGCCTACGAGTCCGGGCTGGTCGAGCCCCGGTCGCGGGGCGACGAGGGCCCGGCCCCGGAACGCCGACGCGCCCACGGTGCGTAAAGCCGTGCGGGGGCCTTGTGGAGCCCGGCACGGTGAGGAGATATCTTGATGTCAAGCAATGTTGCAGACGTGGAGCGGAGCACCCGGTGACTGACTCGACCATCATCTATACGCACACCGACGAGGCCCCTGCCCTGGCGACCTACTCGTTCCTGCCCGTCGTCGAGGCCTACGCCTCGACCGCAGGCGTCACGGTCGAGCGCCGTGACATCTCCCTCGCGGGCCGGATCATCGCCAGTTTCCCGGAGCACCTCAAGGCCGAGCAGCGTATCGATGACGCGCTCGCCGAGCTCGGCGAGCTGGCCAGGACGCCCGGCGCGAACATCATCAAGCTGCCCAACATCTCGGCGTCGATCCCGCAGCTCAAGGCCGCCATCGCCGAGCTCCAGGAGCAGGGCTACGCGCTTCCGGACTACCCGGACGACCCGCAGACCGACGCCGACAAGGACGTCCGCGCCCGGTACGACAAGGTCAAGGGCAGCGCCGTGAACCCGGTCCTGCGCGAGGGCAACTCCGACCGCCGCGCCCCCGCCTCCGTCAAGAACTACGCCAAGGCGCACCCGCACCGCATGGGCGCCTGGAGCGCCGACTCGAAGACGAACGTCGCCACGATGGGCGTCGATGACTTCCGCTCCACCGAGAAGTCCGCGGTCATCGCCGAGGACGGCTCGCTCCGCATCGAGCTGCACGGCGACGACGGCGCCACCACCGTGCTCCGCGAGTCCGTACCCGTGCTGAAGGGCGAGGTCGTCGACGCGGCCGTCATGCGCGTCGCCGCGCTGCGCGAGTTCTTCACCGCGCAGGTCGCCCGCGCCAAGGCCGAGGGCGTGCTGTTCTCCGTGCACCTCAAGGCCACCATGATGAAGGTCTCCGACCCGATCATCTTCGGCCACGCGGTCCGCGCCTTCTTCCCGAACACCTTCGCCAAGTACGGCGAGCAGCTCGCCGCGGCCGGCCTCACCCCGAACGACGGTCTGGGCGGCATCCTCAAGGGCCTGGACTCGCTGCCGGGCGTCGGCGCCGAGATCCAGGCGTCCTTCGAGGCCGAGCTCGCCGAGGGCCCCGCCCTCGCGATGGTCGACTCCGACAAGGGCATCACCAACCTGCACGTCCCCAGCGACGTCATCGTCGACGCCTCCATGCCCGCCATGATCCGCACCTCGGGTCACATGTGGGGCCCCGACGGCGACGAGGCCGACACCATCGCCGTCCTCCCGGACAGCAGCTACGCCGGTGTCTACCAGGTCGTCATCGACGACTGCCGCGCCAACGGCGCCTTCGACCCGGCCACCATGGGCTCGGTGCCCAACGTCGGTCTGATGGCGCAGAAGGCCGAGGAGTACGGCAGCCACGACAAGACCTTCGAGATCCCCGCCACCGGCATCGTGCGCGTCGTCGACACGAACGGCGCCGTCGTGCTGGAGCAGGCCGTGGGCGCCGGCGACATCTTCCGGATGTGCCAGACCAAGGACCTGCCCATCCAGGACTGGGTCAAGCTCGCCGTCACCCGCGCCCGCGCCACCGGCAACCCGGCCGTGTTCTGGCTGGACGAGAGCCGCGCGCACGACGCCAACCTGATCGCCAAGGTCACCACGTACCTCGCCGACCACGACACCGACGGCCTGGACATCTCCATCAAGACCCCGGAGGAGGCCACCGCCTTCTCCCTGGAGCGCATCCGCCGCGGCGAGGACACCATCTCCGTCACCGGCAACGTGCTCCGCGACTACCTCACCGACCTCTTCCCGATCCTGGAGCTCGGCACCAGCGCGAAGATGCTCTCCGTCGTTCCGCTGATGAACGGCGGCGGTCTGTTCGAGACGGGCGCGGGCGGCTCGGCCCCCAAGCACGTCCAGCAGCTCGTCAAGGAGAACTACCTGCGCTGGGACAGCCTGGGCGAGTTCCTGGCCCTCGCGGTCAGCTTCGAGCACCTGGCCACCACCACGGACAACGCGCGGGCCCAGGTCCTCGCCGACACCCTGGACCGGGCGACGGGCACCTTCCTCAACGAGGACAAGTCCCCGAGCCGTCGCCTCGGCGGTATCGACAACCGCGGCAGCCACTTCTACCTGGCCCTCTACTGGGCCCAGGAGCTGGCGCAGCAGACCGACGACGCCAAGCTCGCCGAGGCGTTCGCGCCGCTCGCCAAGACGCTGGCCGAGCAGGAGGAGACCATCGTCGCCGAGCTGATCGCGGTGCAGGGCTCCCCGGCCGAGATCGGCGGCTACTTCCAGCCCGACCCGGCCAAGGCCGAGGCGGTCATGCGCCCGTCCGCCACGTTCAACCAGGCCATCGCGACCCTCGGCTGACCTGATGTGGGGCGAACCCGTCCGCCCCACCGTTCCGCCCCGGCAGGCCCCGTGCCCGCCGGGGCGGTCCGCGTTCCGGCGGCCGTACGGGTGAAGGACCAATCCGCCGGTCCCACCGCTCCGAATGACGACCGTGAGGATCACCCGGACAGCACTGACCCGCGGCACGCTCGCCGCCCTGAGCGGACTGCTGGCGGGGTTCGCCTCGCTGGCCTTCGCCGAGCTCGTATCGGCGGCCGTCAGACCCGAGGCGAGTCCCGTGACAGCGGTCGGCGGAGCGGCCATCGACCGGACGCCCGCCGGTGTGAAGGACTGGGCGATCCGGAACTTCGGCGAGGACGACAAGCTCGTCCTGCAGCTCGGCATCGTCGGCACGCTCGCCCTTCTCGCCCTGGCCGTCGGCCTGTTGGCGCTGCGGCACCGGCGGACGGGCGCCGCAGCCGTCCTGCTCTTCGGCGTGGTCGGCACGGCGGCCGCCGTCAGCAGGCCGGACTCCACGGGTCTCGTGGACGGTCTGCCGTCCCTGCTGGGCGCGGTCGTCGGGGCCGTCCTGCTGTACGTCCTCATCGGCCGCCTCACCGTCCCGCACCGGATCGCCGGTCAGGAGGAACAGCGCGAGCAGGAGCCCGGGCAGGACAACGAGCCGGCGGACGAGGCCGGTTGGGACCGGCGCGGCTTCCTGGTCGCCGCCACCGCCGCGGCCGCCGCTTCCACGGCGGCGGGCGCGATCGGCCGGACGCTGAACGGCCGCAGCAGCCGGAACGCCGTCGCCTCCCGTGAGTCCGTGAAGCTGCCCGCCCCTGCCTCGCCCGCGAAGCCGACCCCGGCCGGCGCACGGTTGCGGGTCCCCGGCATCAGCTCGTTCACCACCCCGAACGACACGTTCTACCGGGTGGACACCGCCCTGGTGATCCCGAAGGTCGACGCGAACTCCTGGCGGCTCCGCATCCACGGCAAGGGCGTACGACGGGACCTGGAACTCACCTACCAGGACCTGCTGAACCGCCCGTTGATCGAACGGGAGATCACTCTCACCTGCGTCTCCAACGAGGTCGGCGGCCCCTACGTCGGCCACGCCCGGTGGATCGGGGTCCGGCTCTCCGACCTGCTCAAGGAGGCCGGAGTGAAGCCGCCGTCCCGGCGCGGCCCGGCCGACCAGCTCATCGCCCGGTCCGTGGACGGGATGACGCTCGGCACCCCCGTCGAGGACGTCATGGACGGCCGGGACGCGATGCTCGCGGTCGGGATGAACGGCGAACCGCTGCCCTTCGTCCACGGATTCCCCGTGCGCATGCTCGTCCCCGGACTGTACGGATACGTCTCCGCCTGCAAGTGGATCGAGGACATCGAGCTCACCACGTTCGACGACTACGACCCGTACTGGGTGAAGCGCAAGTGGGCCCGCAAGGCCCCGATCAAGACCCAGTCCCGGATCGACACCCCCAAGCCCTTCGGACGCCCCGAGGCCGGCACGGTCATGGTGGCCGGTGTGGCCTGGGCCCAGCACCGGGGCATCGAGAAGGTCGAGATCCGGGTGGACGAGGGCCCCTGGCGGCCGGCGCAACTCGCCGAACAGGACACCGTGGACACCTGGCGCCAGTGGTCCTACCCCTGGCGGGCGACCCCCGGCGGCCACACCCTGACCGTCCGCGCCACCGACCGCACCGGCGAGATCCAGACCGAGCAGCGCACCAAGACCGTTCCCGACGGGGCCAGCGGCTGGCACTCGGTCGTGGTGACCGTCGACTGAACCGGCCGGTCCGTCCGACGAGATCCTCGCCGAACACCGTGGCGTACGGCACCCGGGCGGAGACCCGGCTACGGCACCCGGGCCGTCCACTCCTGGGTGCCGAACTTGGTGCGTACGAGCTCCTCGGCGCGCGCCAGCTCCGCCTCCGTCACGCTTCCCGGGGCGAGGCCGTGGCGCTTGCGGAAGGAGTCGATCATCCGCTCGATCACGATCTGCCGGGGCAGCCCCGTCTGCCGCCGCAGCGGGTCGACGCGCTTCTTCGCGGACCGGGTGCCCTTGTCGGACATCTTCTCCTTCCCGATCCGCAGGACCTCCAGCATCTTGTCGGCGTCGATGTCGTACGCCATCGTCACGTGGTGCAGCACGGCGCCCGGCCCGCCGTCCGGCCCGACCATCCGCTTCTGCGCGGCCCCGGCGATCTTGCCGACCTCGGTGGCGATGTCGTTGAGCGGCTGGTACCAGGCCTTGATGCCCATGTCGGCGAGGGCTTCGAGGACCCAGTCGTCCAGATAGGCGTAACTGTCGGCGAAGGAGAGGCCCGAGACGAGGGACTGCGGAACGGCCAGCGAGTAGGTGATGGTGGAGCTCGGCTCGGCGAACATCGCGCCGCCGCCGGAGATCCGGCGTACGACGTTCACGCCGTGCCGCTCGACGCCCGCCGGGTCGACCTCGTTGCGCAGCGACTGGAAGCTGCCGATGATCACAGCGGGGGAGTCCCACTCCCAGACCCGCAGCGTCGGCGGCCGCAGCCCCGCCGCGACCTCGGCGGTGATCACCTCGTCCAGCGCCATGTGCAGCGCCGGCGACTGCGGGGCCTCGTGGATCAGCTGCCAGTCGTAGTCGCTCCACTCCGTGGCCTGCGTGAGCGCCCGGCGTACGGCGACGGCGACGCCCTCCGCGCTCAGCCCGAGCATCACCGTGGATTCGGGCAGCGCCGCCTCGATCCGGGCCGCGAGCCCGGCCGTGTCGGTGTTGGCCGGGGCGCCCTCCAGCGCCGCGTCGATCGCGAGGATCGCCTCGTCCGGTTCGAGGAAGAAGTCCCCGGCGACCCGGACGTTCCGCAACGCCCCGCCCGCCACCTCCAGGTCCACCACGACCAGCTTGCCGCCGGGAACCTTGTACTCACCGTGCACAGCGCCGCCTCCAGCTCCAGTTCCGTGGCCCGGTTCGACGATGAGACCGGACACACCTGGAGGTAACGCGCGTCAGGGGGTGGATCATCCCCGCCGCGCGGCGCCCGTCTTTCCGGGCCAGCGGTGGTGGTGCCGGTCGATGACGTAGTGGTGGCGGTGCTGCCAGCCGTACGGGCGGCGGAGGGCCTCGGCGAGGTGCGGGTGCCCGGCGGGCAGGTCCCGGTGGACGTGGTCGAGCCGGGTGGGGTCGTGCGCGGGCCAGCTCGTGGTGGCGGCCGCCGCCGCGGCCAGGGCGATGGCGCCGAGGACCACGGCGGTGACCGGGAGCCCGGCTCCGGCGGCGAGCAGCCCGGCGAGCGGGTAGGTCAGCAGCCAGCAGCCGTGCGAGAGGGAGAACTGCGCGGCGAAGGCGGCCGGCAGGTCCGCGTCGGTGGCGGAGCGCCGGATGACCCGGCCGGCCGGGGTGAGGACGGCGGAGGAGGCCGCGCCGACAGCGGCCCAGGCCGTCAGCGTCGCGGCCCAGGCCCCGTCGCTCGGAGCGCGGGCGGTCAGTGCGGCGACGCCGGCCAGGACCGGAGGGAGGGCGAAGGCGGCGGGGAGCATGACGGTGCGGTCGTCGAAGCGGCGCAGCAGGCGCGGCAGGAACAGCGCGCTCAGCACGGATCCCGCGCCGTACGCGGCCAGCGCGAGGGAGACGGCGCCGGCGGGGCGGTCGAAGTGCTCGCGGACCACGACGACGGTGTTGACGAAGACGATGGCCCCGGCGGAGGCGACCGCGAGGTCGAGGGCCAGCAGCGCCCGCAGCCGGGGGGTGATCCAGAACAGCCGGGTGCCGAAGACCGCCTTGGCGTGGACGCCGCCGGTGCGCTCCACGAGGGCGGGCCCGGGGAGGACGACGGCGAGCACGAGGGCGGCGGAGGCCAGGAAGCCGATGGTGGTTCCGGCGAACAGCCAGTTGTAGGAGACCAGGGTCAGCAGGCCCGCGGCCAGTACGGGACTGAACAGGCTCTCCAGGTCGTAGGCGAGCCGCGAGAGCGACAGGGCCCGGGTGTAGTCGCGCTCGGCGGGCAGCACCTCGGGCACGGTGGCCTGGAAGGTGGGCGTGAAGGCCGCCGATGCCGACTGGAGCAGGAAGATCAGTGCGTAGATCTGCCAGACCTCGGTGACGAACGGCAGCGCCAGGGCGACGCCCGCGCGGACGAGGTCCATCGAGATCAGCAGCGCCCGGCGGGGCAGGCGGTCCGCTACCGCGCCGATCACCGGGGCGATGCCGACATAGGCGATCATCTTGATCGCCAGCGCCGTGCCCAGGACCGCCGAGGCGCCCGTACCGGCGATGTCGTACGCGAGCAGACTCAGCGCCACGGTGGCGAGCCCGGTCCCCGTCAGGGCCACGACCTGGGCGGTGAACAGGCGTCGGTAGGTGCGGTTGCGCAGTACGGACAGCATCGGTCCCGTCCCGGCCGGCGGCATGGTGCGACCGAACCATCGTAGACAATGCGTGCGTACCTATGCACATGTTTTCGTCACCGCGCCGCTCTCGGCGGGCGGCCGGGGCTCAGTCGTGCGGGGGCAGGGCGCCGATCTGGTGGTCGGCGACGTTCAGTGCTTCCTCCACCAGTCGGCGCAGATGCCCGTGGCGCAGGCTGTACACGACGCGGCGGCCGTCCTTGCGGGTGGTCACCAGGCCGGCCAGGCGGAGCTTGGCCAGATGCTGGCTGACCGAGGGCCGCGCCGCGCCGCACGCCTCGGTGAGGGTGCTGACGTCGGCCTCCCCGCGCCCGAGCTGCTCCAGCAGCGCCAGCCGGGTGCCGTCCGCGAGCAGAGTGAGGACCGAGACGGCCGTCGCCAGCCGCTCGGCCCGCTCCTGCGCACCATGTGCACCTGCTTGATGCGTGCTTGCGCTCATGCCGCACATCGTAGGCCGCCGATGGCCGAATATGTGCGTACGTGCGCTCACACGCAAGCACGGAGGGCCGCGCCCGGACGCCGGCCCGGGCGCGTGCGCGGTGACCCCGGGCGCGTGCGCGGTGATCCCGAGCGGGCGAGCGGTGACCCTGGACGTCAGTGGTGGGTGAACTCCGCGGGCCGCTTCTCGGTGAACGCCTTCATGCCCTCCTTCTGGTCGGCCGTCGCGAACACCGCGTGGAACAGGCGGCGTTCGAAGCGGACGCCCTCGGCGAGGGTCGTCTCGAAGGACCGGTTCACCGCCTCCTTCGCCATCATCGCCACGGGCGCCGACATTCCGGAGACCGTGTCCGCGACCGCCAGCGCCTCCTGGAGCAGATCCGCGTCCGGGACGATCCGGGATACCAGTCCGGCCCGCTCCGCCTCCTCGGCCCCCATGTTCCGGCCGGTCAGACACAGGTCCATCGCCTTGGCCTTGCCGATCGCCCGGGTCAGCCGCTGGGAGCCGCCGATGCCCGGGATCACCCCGAGCCGGATCTCCGGCTGCCCGAAGACCGCCGACTCCGAGGCGATGACCAGGTCGCACATCATGGCCAGCTCGCACCCGCCGCCCAGGGCGTAGCCCCGTACGGCGGCGATCGTGGGCGTGCGGAGCTGCCCGAGCCGGTCCCAGGCGGTGAACCAGTCGCTGAGATACATATCCGTGTAGCTTTGCGGCTGCATCTCCTTGATGTCCGCCCCGGCCGCGAACGCCTTCTCCCCGCTGCCGGTGATCACGATGCAGCCGACGTCCGGGTCGCGGTCGAGCGCCTCCGTGGCCTCGACGGTCTCCCGCATGACGTCCAGGCTCAGCGCGTTGAGCGCCTTGGGGCGGTTCAGGGTGAGCAGGGCGGTACGGCCCCGGCGCTCGACCAGGATGGTGCCGTACGGGCCCGGGGTGGACGCGGTCTCGCTGTGCTCGCTCATGTGGTGCTGCCTTTCTGCGCATCGGTGGGGTTCGACGAGGCGGCCCGGATGGCCCGGACGATCCCGGAGAAGTCCTGGTCCGCCCCTGGACCCTCGGCGAACCGTGCGTACAACTCCGCTGCTCGAAGCCCCAGTTCGGCGTCGATGCCGCCCGCGCGCAGGGCGTTGGCGGCCAGCCCGAGGTCCTTCGCCATGAGAGGAGCGGCGAACCCGGGGCGGTAGTCGCGGTTGGCCGGACTGGCCGGAACCGGGCCGGGGACCGGGCAGTTGACGGTGAGCGCCCAGCACTGGCCGGAGGCCGCCGACGCCACGTCGTACAGCGCCTGATCGGAGAGACCGAGGCTCTCGGCGAGCACGAACGCCTCGCTGACGGCGATCATCGAGACGCCGAGGATCATGTTGTTGCAGATCTTCGCGGCCTGCCCGGCACCGGCCCCACCGCAGTGCACCGCCTTCTTGCCCATCACGGCCAGCAGCGGCTCGGCCTGTGCGAACGCGCTCTCCTCGCCGCCGGCCATGAAGGTGAGCGTGCCCGCCTCGGCCCCCACCACCCCGCCGGAGACCGGCGCGTCCAGCGACCGGTGACCGGCCGCCTCCGCCGCCGCGTGGGCGGCGCGGGAGTCCGCCACGTCGATGGTCGAGCAGTCGACGAACAGGGTGCCGGGGCGGGCGGCGGCGAGCAGGCCCTCCTGCCCGTACAGGGAGAGGACATGGCGTCCGGCGGGCAGCATGGTGATCACCACGTCCGCGACGGCCGCCGCATCGGCGGCGGACCGGGCCGCCTCGACCCCGTCCGCCACGGCGGCCGACAGACAGGACTCGACGAGATCGTGGCCGAGCACCCGGTGTCCGGCCCTGACGAGGTTGGCGGCCATCGGGCCGCCCATGTGGCCGAGGCCGATGAACGCGACGGTGGTGGTCACCAGGGCACCTCCTGCGGTGAGTCGGATGCGGCGAGGGACAGTTCCTCGCCGCCGGTCGGAGCGAAGTACCGGGCCACGTCCGCGTCTGTTACCTCCACGAGCGTGCCGGGCGACCAGCGAGGGTTCCGGTCCTTGTCGATCACCTGGGCCCGGATGCCCTCCACCAGGTCGGGGGAGGCGAGGGCCGCGCACGAGACGCGGTACTCCTGCTCCAGCACCCTTTCCAGCGGCCCGAGTTCGCGTGCCCTGCGCAGCGCGGCCAGGGTGACCTTCAGCGCGGTGGGCGACCGGCCGAGGATCGTGGCGGCCGCCTCGCCCGCCTCCGGGGCGTCGGAGGCGAGCAGCCGCTCCACGATCTCCTCGACCGTGTCGGCGGCGTAACAGTGGTCGATCCAGGAGCGGTCGGCGTCCAGGACGCCGGCGGGGGCGTCCCGGACGTGACTGTGGAGCACCTGGGCCGGGGCCTCGGTCCGCAACTCGGCGAGGAACGCGGGCAGGCCCTCCTGCGGTACGAAGTGGTCCGCGAGCCCGCACAGCAGGGCGTCCCGGGCGCCCACCACCGCACCGGTCAGGGCGAGATGGGTGCCCAGCTCGCCGGGGGCCAGCGCCAGCAGATAGGTGCCGCCGACGTCCGGCACGAAGCCGATCCCGGTCTCCGGCATGGCCACCTTGGACCGCTCGGTGACGATCCGGACGCTGCCGTGCGCCGAGACGCCGACCCCGCCGCCCATCACGATGCCGTCCATGACCGCCACATACGGCTTCGGGTAGCGGGCGATCCGGGCGTTGAGCCGGTACTCGTCGCGCCAGAACGCGGCCGAGGCCTTGCCGCCCACCCGGGCGTCCTCGTAGATGGACCGGATGTCGCCGCCCGCGCACAGGCCGCGCTCCCCGGCCCCGGTGATGACGACGGCCCCCACCTCGGGGTCGTGTTCCCACCGGTCCAGGGCCGCCGCGATCGTCTCCACCATCGCGTGGGTGAGGGCGTTGAGCGCCTTCGGCCGGTTCAGCGTCAGCACCCCCGTACGCCCCTCGGTGCGGGCGAGCACGAGTTCCTCGGTCATCGCAGGGCTCCCGTCAGGCTCCGGGCCACCATGACGCGCATGATCTCGTTGGTCCCTTCCAGGATCTGGTGGACCCGAAGGTCCCGGACGATCTTCTCGATGCCGTACTCGGCCAGATAGCCGTATCCGCCGTGCAGTTGGAGCGCCCGGTCGGCCACCGAGTAACCCGTGTCGGTCGCGAAGTGCTTGGCCATCGCGCACAGTTGCGGGGCCCCGGCCGCGTTCCGGTCGAGCGCCTCGGCCGCCTGCCGTACCAGGGCGCGGGCCGCCGCCAGTTCGGTCGCCATGTCGGCCAGCCGGAACTGCAGCGCCTGCGAGTCCAGCAGCCGGGCGCCGAACGCCTCCCGGTCCGCGAGATGGGCGAGGCTCCGGTCCAGCGCGCTCTGCGCACCCCCCAACGAGCAGGCGGCGATGCCCAGTCGGCCGCCGTTGAGGCCGTTCATCGCGATGCGGAAGCCGCCGCCCTCCTCGCCGAGCAGCCGGTCGGCCGGGATCCGCACCTCGTCCAGCAGGACCTGCCGGGTGGGCTGTGCGTTCCACCCCATCTTCTTCTCGTTGACCCCGAACGACAGCCCGGGATCGTCGCGTTCGACGAGGAACGCGGAGATGCCCCGGGGTCCGTCGTCGCCGGTGCGGGCCAGCACGATGTAGAGGTGCGAGGCGCCCGCCCCGGAGATGAACTGCTTCGTCCCCGTCAGCACCCAGTGGTCGCCGTCGCGGACCGCGCGGGTGCGCAGCGCGGCGGCGTCGGACCCGGCGCCCGGTTCGGTCAGGCAGTAGCTGCCGAGCTGCTCCATGGTGCAGAGCGCGGGCAGATAGCGGCCGCGCTGGTCCTCGCCGCCGTACCGGTCGATCATCCAGCCGACCATGTTGTGGATGGAGAGATAGCCCGCGATGGACGGGCAGCCGGTGGCCAGGGCCTCGAAGACCAGGACCCCGTCGGAGCGGGAGAGCCCGGAGCCGCCGAGTTCGTCGCGTACGTAGACGCCGCCGAGGCCGAGTTCCGCCGCCTTGCGCAGGACATCGACGGGGAAGTGCTTGTCCTGGTCCCAGGCCACGGCGTGCGGGGCCAGGTGTTCCTGGGCGAAGTCCAGGGTCGTCTCGACGACCGCGAGCTGGTCGTCGGTGAGGAGCGTGGTCACGGCACTCATCCCATGGTCGGAATCGTGAAGCTCGCGCCGTCCCGGATTCCCGAGGCGGGCCAGCGCGAAGTGACGGTCTTCGTACGGGTGTAGAAGCGGATGGCGTCCGGGCCGTGCTGGTTCAGATCGCCGAAGCCGGACCGCTTCCAGCCGCCGAACGTGTGGTACGCGACCGGCACCGGGATCGGCACGTTGACGCCGACCATGCCGGTGTCCACGCGGCGGGTGAAGTCGCGTGCGGTGTCGCCGTCGCGGGTGAAGAGCGCGACGCCGTTGCCGTACGGGTGCGCCGAAGGCAGCCGCAGCGCCTCCTCGTAGTCGGCCGCGCGGACCACGGACACCACCGGGCCGAAGATCTCCTCCTGGTAGATCCGCATGTCCGGCGTGACCCGGTCGAAGAGCGAGGCGCCCGCGAAGAAGCCGTCCTCGTGGCCCTCCAGGGTGAAGTCGCGTCCGTCGACGACCAGTTCGGCGCCCTCCTCGACGCCGAGGTCGACATAGCCGCGGACCCGGTCCACCGCGTCGCGGCCCACCAGGGGCCCGAAGTCGGCGTCCGGGTCGTCCGAGCGGCCGATCCGCAGCTCGGCGATCCGCTCGGTGAGCCTGGCGACCAGCGCGTCGGCGGTGGCCTCGCCCACGGGCACGGCCACCGAGATCGCCATGCACCGCTCGCCCGCCGAGCCGTAACCGGCGCCGATCAGCGCGTCCACCGCCTGGTCCAGGTCGGCGTCCGGCATCACGATCATGTGGTTCTTCGCCCCGCCGAAGCACTGCGCGCGCTTGCCGTGGGCGGCGGCCGTGGCGTAGATGTGCGCGGCGATCGGCGTCGAGCCGACGAAGCCGAGCGCCTTGACGCGCGGGTCCTCCAGGAGGGTGTCCACCGCCTCCTTGCCGCCGTTGACGACGTTCAGCACCCCGGGCGGCAGCCCCGCCTCCAGGAACAGTTCGGCCAGCCGCAGCGGCACCGACGGGTCCCGCTCGGAGGGCTTCAGAATGAAGGCGTTCCCGCAGGCCAGAGCAGGTGCCGCCTTCCACAGCGGAATCATCGCGGGGAAGTTGAACGGGGTGATGCCCGCGACGACGCCGAGCGGCCGGCGCAGCGAGTGGACGTCGATGCCGGACCCCGCGTTGTCGCTGAACTCGCCCTTCAGCAGATGCGGGACACCGGCGGCGAACTCCACCACGTCCAGTCCGCGCGCGAGGTCGCCGTGCGCGTCCGCCACGGTCTTGCCGTGCTCCGAGGACAGCAGCCGGGCCAGCGCGTCCTTCTCCTTCTCGACGAGCTGGAGGAAGCGCAGCAGCACCCGGGCGCGGCGCTGCGGGTTCCACTCGCCCCACTCGCGCTGGGCCTCGGCCGCGTCGGCGATGGCCGCCTCGGTCTCGGAGCGGTCGGCCAGCGGTACCCGGGCCTGGACCCGGCCGGTGTTGGGGTCGTACACATCGCCGTAGGCGCCCGAGGTGCCGGACGTGTGCTTGCCGCCGATGAAATGGGTGAGTTCGCGGACCATGGAAGCCTGCTCTCGTCGGTGAGATCGTCAGGTGAGATCCGGGGATGGCACGCGGCGGCACCGGCGCACGGCGCACCGTCGGTGCGCGGGCGCGGAGGGGCCTGCCGTGGTGGGACGCGAAGGGCGGGGCCCGTCAGGGGGCGGGAAGAACCGCTCGCGGGGACGGACCTGCGGGGCCGTGAATGCGGACCTGTGCCATGCGTGTCTGCTCCATCCTCGTGGAAACACGGAACATCCCGTGGCCGGTATCCTGACTCCCGGATCGACGCCCGTCCTCATGCCTTCCCGACGGCTGCTTCGCCGTCAGTGGCGTGTCCTGCGAGGACGAACTCCCCGGTCACAGTGGCGGGACCGCGCCGGAATCGCACCGGCTTCCCTGACACCACGGGCCTTGAGGGCGTCCGGCTGCGCACCGGCCACCCCGCTGCCCCGAAGATATAGTTGGACGTCCTAGTAAGTCCACCCCGGCTCGCCCCTGGCATGATCGGCCGACATGAGCTACGCACCGCGCCACGTCCTCGTCATCGGCATGGGCGCCGGAGACCCCGACCATCTGACCCTCGCCGCGGTGAAGGCCATGCGCCGGGCCGACGTCTTCTTCGTGCTCGGCAAGGGCAAGGAGAAGGAGTCCCTGACCCGGCTGCGGCGGGACATCCTGGATGAACACCTCACCGGCCCCTACCGCGTCGTGGAGGCCGAGGACCCGTGGCGGGACCGCACCCAGCAGGACGGCGGGCGCTACGCCTCGGCGGTGCGCGACTGGCGTCAGCGCCGGGCCGACATCTGCGAACGCCTGATCACCGAGGAGCTCGCGCCGGGGCAGTGCGGCGCCTTCCTGGTGTGGGGCGACCCGTCGCTGTACGACAGCACCCTCGCGATCCTCGACGACATCCGGGGCCGCGGCACGGTGGAATTCGGCCATGAGGTGATCCCCGGCATCAGCAGCGTCTCCGCCCTCGCCGCCCGGCACCGCGTCACCCTGAACGGGGTCGGCCGCCCCATCCACATCACCCCCGGCAGGCGTCTGGCCCAGGGCTTTCCCGGGGACGACGTCGATATCGTCGTGATGCTCGACGGCCATGAGACCTTCACCCATCTGACGGGCAGGGGCCTGTGGATCCACTGGGGCGCGTACATCGGCACCCCGGACGAGATCCTGGTCTCCGGCCCGCTCGACGAGGTGGCCGAGCGGATCAGCCGGCTGCGCGCGGAGGCCCGCGAGCGGCACGGCTGGATCATGGACACCTATCTGCTGCGCCCGGCACCGGACGCCACGGACGGCTGACGGCACGGACGGGCGGCGGCACGGGCGGGGGCCTACGGCCTGTGTGGCTTACGGGTCCACGTCGAGGCGCGGGCGGCGGCGGCCTCCGCACCTCGTCGTCGGACCTGCGGGGTGTCAGCGCCGGGTCTCGTGCGCCCGGATCACGCCGAGCCCGTGCCCCAGGCTCGGGCACTCGGCGG
This sequence comes from Streptomyces sp. SID14515, assembly GCF_010548505.1. Taxonomy (NCBI): domain Bacteria; kingdom Bacillati; phylum Actinomycetota; class Actinomycetes; order Kitasatosporales; family Streptomycetaceae; genus Streptomyces; species Streptomyces sp. SID14515. The sequence continues at coordinate 28,883 of NZ_JAAGMH010000143.1, forward strand.
TCAGGTCGTCGCCCCGCACCAGATAGTCGTGCACCCGGCCGTCCGCCGGCCGTTCGATCGCGCGATACAGCGTGCCGTTCACGGTGATCGTCCAGTCGTCGCCGTCCTGGGCCCACCCGACTGTCTTCTTCATAGGGCGTTTTCCTTTCCTCGGTCGGCATCGCCGGGGTCCGGCGGCCGTGTAGTGGGAAGAAGAACGGCTTGTGACGCTCCGTGGTTCCGCGTTCTCTACGCCATTCGGTTACATCTGGGTCACTGCCTCCGCACAGTCGAGGTCAACGACCTGACCGGCGATCAGGAAGCGCGTGACGAACAGCGGAACGGGCGCGGAACGCCCGTGGCGCTCTCCGCCCACGGAGTAGACACTGTCTACTCCGTGATGCTAGAAGTTCCTCATGGAAGACGAAGTCCCGCTGCGGGAACGACTGGTGGACATCGGCGTCGAGATGGTGGTGACCGAGGGGATCGCGGCGCTGGGGCTGCGGGAGATCGCCCGTCGCGCCGGTGTCTCGCACGGCGCGCCGCGCCGCCACTTCCCGACGCACCGCTCGCTGCTCTCCGCCATCGCGGGGCGCGGATTCGACGCTTTGAAGGACCGGCTCGACACCTCGCTCCGGCCGGACGGCGACCCGCGCGCCCAGCTGTGTCTCCTGGTCGACGTCTACGTCGGATTCGCCGTCGAGCACCGCCCGATGTTCGAGCTGATGTTCCGTCACGATCTGCTGGACGGCGGCGGTGAGGCCGACGGAGGGCCCAGGCTGCGGGAGAAGACCCTCCCGCTGTTCTCCTCGCTCGTAGCCCTGGTCGCCCGGCACCGGCAGGACACCGCCCGGCCGTCGTCCCCCGGGCCGGAGCCCGCCCCGGACGTCGTGGCCGCCGCCCTCTGGGCGAACGTCCACGGCATCGCTCAACTGTGGAGCTGGGGAAGCCTCTCCCTCACCCTCGACGCCCCCTCGCCGGGCGACCCGCACGCCCAGGAGAGCCTCGCGGCGCTGATCGCCCGGACCGTCGACGCCCACCTCGGACCGGCGAAACCGTGACCGTACCCGTGCCCCCGTCCGTACCTCCGTCGACCGGCTCCGCGACCGCCCCCGTCCGGCCCCGCCTCGCCCTCGCGGGCAGTGTCGCCGGGGCGATGATCGTCGCGCTCGACGGCTCCGTCCTCTTCGTGGCCCAGCCCAGCCTTCAGCGCGATCTCTCCGCGTCCCTCGCCCAGGTGCAGTGGACGAGTACGGCGTACCTCCTCGCGGTGGCGAGTCTTCTCGTCCTCGCCGGACGGCTGGGGGACCGGTACGGCCACACCCGCCTGCTCCTGATCGGATCGCTCGGCTTCGGCGCCGCGTCCGCGGGCATCGCCGTGGCGCCCTCGGTCGGCTGGGTCGTCGCGCTGCGCGCCGTACAAGGAGTGTTCGGCGCCCTGTTGCAGCCGGCGACACTGGCGCTGCTGCGCCAGGTCTACCCGCCGGACCGGCTCGGCCTGCCGGTCGCCCTGCGGACCAGCGCCATCGGGGTGGCGGCCGGCGCCGGTCCGCTGCTCGGCGGTTTCCTGGTGGCGCAGTTCGGCTGGCGGTCCGTCTTCGTCGTCAACGTGCCCATCGCGCTCCTGATCGGCCTGCTCTGCCTGGCGGCCCGCGTCCCGGAGGACACCGCCGTACGGACATCGAGCCGCCGCCCGGAGATCGGCGGAGCACTCCTCCTCGCGGCCGCGCTCGCCCTCCTGGTGAACGCGCTCGCCGAGGTGGAACTCCACGGCTGGGCCGACCGCCGCACGGTGGGGGGACTGCTCTGCTCGGCCGCCGTCGCGGCCGTCCTCGTCCGCCACGAACGCCGCAGCCGCAATCCGCTGGTACCCGCGGCGGTCGCACGGTCGGTGCCGGTCACCGCCTCCATGGTGCTGCTGCTGTTCACCGCGAGCGGCATGTTCGGCGCCCTGTTCGTCAGCACGTACTTCCTGCAGTACGCGCTGGGCCTCGCCCCGCTCGACAGCGCCCTGCGCGCCCTGCCCATGACGGCGTTGATGATCGTCGGCGCGCCGATCGCCGGGCGCGTGCTGCGCGTATTCGGCGCGCGGACCACCGCGCTCGGCGGCACCCTGCTGGTCGTCCTCGGCATCGGATGGCTGGCCGGAACCGACAGCGGCACCGGACCGGTGGCGATGGGCGCGGCCTTCGCCGTGCTGGGCGCCGGGTACGCCACGGTGATGGTCACCGCCACCGGCACGGTGGTGGGCGACGCGCCGCCCGGATACGCCGGAGTGGTGGGCGGCCTCAAACAGACCGCCGTGAACATCGGACCCGTTCTCGGCATCGCGGTCGCCGCCGGTCTGCTGCCCGCCGCCGGAGCCGGACAGGCGGAGCGGTGGGAGGGGGCGATGGGGGCGGCGCTCCTGGTGCTCGCCGCGACGGCCGCGCTCGCGCTGGTCCCCGCGGCGCTGCTGCCGGGCGCGCGCCGGCGCACCGGACCACCGCCGGGCGACGCGGGCCGGGGGCGGCCGGAAAGGGCCGCCTCGTGTCTCACATCACCGTCCGAAGTGTGAACAACGGTGTGCGCCCGGCGGTCGCCCCCTTAGGCTGACCGGTGCAGCTGGTTCGCCCTGTCCGCCAGATGGGGTGTCGTAAGAGGGAACCCGGTGGGAATCCGGGACTGCCCCGCAGCGGTGAGTGGGAACGACCGCCGTCATACGCACTGGGCCCGGCCGGGTCTGGGAAGCGACGGCCAGTAGGTGTCTGCCTCCGGCAGACGTGCCCGCGAGTCCGAAGACCTGCCCGCTGCCCGCACGCGACCGTTCGCGTGCGGAGATCTCGGTGACCTCGTGGGCGGGTCGGCGTAACCATCAGGTGGACGGACACGGTTCGACGTGTCCCGGCATCCGCCCGATGCGTCATCCCTTCGCGTCCGCGTCCCGTCCCGGGATCTGCACAGCAGACACGCTCGCGAAGGAGAGTCACGTGACAGCGAAGCCCGCAGCCGCGGCAGCACGGGCCACCGTGTACGGCTACCCCCGCCAGGGTCAGAACCGTGAACTGAAGAAGGCCATCGAGGGCTACTGGAAGGGCCGCGTCACCGCGGACACCCTCCGGCAGACCGCCGCCGAACTGCGCCGCGGGACCTGGCAGCAGCTCGCCGAGGCCGGCGTCCACGACGTGCCGACCGGTGATTTCTCGTACTACGACCATGTCCTGGACACCAGCGTCATGGTCGGCGCTGTCCCCGAGCGGCACCGCGAAGCGGTCCGCGCCGACGCCCTCGACGGCTACTTCGCCATGGCCCGCGGCACGCAGGATGTCGCGCCGCTGGAGATGACGAAGTGGTTCGACACCAACTACCACTACCTGGTGCCCGAGTTGGGGCCGGAGACGGTGTTCACCGCCGACTCCGCCAAGCAGGTCGCGGAGTTGAAGGAAGCCCTCGCGCTCGGCCACACCCCGCGCCCGGTGCTCGTCGGCCCCGTCACCTACCTCCTGCTCGCCAAGGCGGCCCCCGGTGTGGCCGCGGACTTCGAGCCGCTGACCCTGCTGGACCGGCTGCTTCCCGTGTACGCCGAGGTCCTCGCCGACCTGCGCGCGGCAGGAGCGGAATGGGTGCAGCTCGACGAGCCCGCCCTCGTCCAGGACCGCACCCCGGCCGAGCTGAACGCCGCCGCCCGCGCCTACCGCGAGCTGGGCGGACTCACCGACCGGCCGAAGCTGCTGGTCGCCTCCTACTTCGGGCGGCTCGGCGAGGCGCTGCCGGTCCTGGCCAAGGCCCCCGTCGACGGTCTCGCGCTCGACTTCACCGAGTCCGGCGCCGGGAACCTCGACGACCTCGCGGCGGTCGGCGGACTGCCCGGCAAGCGCCTGGTCGCGGGTGTCGTCAACGGCCGCAACATCTGGATCAACGACTACGAGAAGTCGCTCGCCACCCTCGGCACGCTCCTCGGCCTCGCGGACCACGTCGACGTCTCCGCCTCCAGCTCCCTCCTCCACGTCCCGCTGGACGCCGAGGCCGAGAGCGACATCGACCCGCAGATCGCCCGCTGGCTCGCCTTCGCCAAGCAGAAGACCCAGGAGATCGTAGTTCTGGCCCGCGGCCTGTCCGGCGGCACCGAGGCCATCGCCGCCGAACTCGCCGCCAACCGGGCCGACCTGGCCTCCCGCGCCGACGCCGCCATCACCCGCGACCCGGCCGTCCGGGCCCGTACGGCGGCCATCACCGACGCCGACGGTCGCCGCTCGCAGCCGTACACCGAGCGGACCGCCGCCCAGCGCGCCCACCTCGGGCTGCCGCTGCTGCCGACCACCACCATCGGCTCGTTCCCGCAGACCACCGAACTGCGCACCGCGCGGGCCGACCTGCGGGCCGGCCGTATCGACGAGGCCGGTTACGAGGACCGGATCAAGGACGAGATCCGCGAGGTCCTCTCCTTCCAGGAGAAGGCAGGACTCGACGTCCTGGTGCACGGCGAGCCCGAACGCAACGACATGGTGCAGTACTTCGCCGAGCAGCTCACCGGCTACCTCGCCACCCAGCACGGCTGGGTGCAGTCCTACGGCACCCGCTACGTCCGCCCGCCGGTCCTCGCGGGCGACATCTCGCGCCCCGAGCCGATGACGGTGCGCTGGACCACGTACGCGCAGTCGCTGACCGAGCGCCCCGTCAAGGGCATGCTCACCGGCCCGGTCACCATGCTCGCCTGGTCCTTCGTCCGTGACGACCAGCCGCTCGGCGACACCGCCCGCCAGGTGGCCCTCGCCCTGCGCGACGAGGTCAACGACCTGGAGGCGAACGGCACTTCGGTCATCCAGGTCGACGAGCCCGCACTGCGCGAGACGCTTCCGCTGCGGGCCGCCGAGCACGCCGCGTACCTGGAGTGGGCGACCGAGTCCTTCCGGCTCGCCACCGCCGGAGTGCGGCCGGACACCCAGATCCACACCCACATGTGCTACGCGGAGTTCGGCGACATCGTCCAGGCCATCGACGACCTCGACGCCGACGTCATCAGCCTGGAGGCGGCCCGCTCCCACATGCAGGTCGCCCGCGAACTGGCCGCCCACGGCTACCCCCGTGAGGCCGGACCCGGCGTCTACGACATCCACTCCCCGCGCATCCCCAGTGCCGAGGAGGCAGCGGCCCTTCTGCGCAAGGGACTTGAAGCCATCCCGGCCGGGCGCCTGTGGGTGAACCCCGACTGCGGCCTGAAGACCCGTGGCTGGCCCGAGACCCGGGCCTCCCTGGAGAACCTGGTCGCCGCCGCGCGGGAGATCCGCGCGGAGCTGCCCACCGACGCGGCGTGACACCGGCCCGGTGCGGGAGCGGCCACCGCCGCTCCCGCACCGGGCCGTACCCGTCGGGCCCGGGCGATGTCCGAGCCCACTGATAGCGTGCCGCTTCCGGATCGAAGATCACGAAAGGGCGGGGTACGTGCGGGAAGTGACGTGTCATGAGGTGGACGCCCGGCGGCTGGACGAAGCGTCGGAGGGCATCGTCGGGCGCGCCGCGGGGCGGTGGCACGGGATGCGCTACGACGACCCGGCCCCCCGGCGCATGGCCGAAGCGGCCGGCGAACTGCTCGACCACGTCGCCGCCCGCACCGGGCAGGGGACGGCGCTCGACGATGTGGCACGCTCCGCGCTGCGCACGGCGGCCGAGTGCCGCCTGGGAGAGCTGAGCGTCGGCTGCTTCCCCGACGGCGACCAGGAGATCCCCTTCCCGCTGATCGGCGAGCGGCTCAGCACCGAGGACATATCCTTCAGCGCCGCCTTCGGCCACGCGGGAGCCGAGGCGCCCTCGGCCCGGACCTGGCTCGACGCCTTCGCCGTCTGCCTGGTCAGCGGCCTCGTGCTGGACTGGCGGCGGGTGATCGGACTGCTGCTGCGGAACGACTACGCGCCCGCGATCCACGAAGGTGTTCCGTACTCCCCGCTCACCTCGGCATCGGACCCGGCGGACCTCGCGGCGATGGACGCCCTGTGCCTCTACCTGCGGGAGGCGGAGGGCCAGCTGCCCCGGCACTGGCCCACCGTGCCGCTGCGCCGGCCCGACGCCGACGAGCGGGCACGGGCGGCCGCCGCACTGGACGCCGCAGGCGCACCGACCCCCGATCAGCGACTGCTGCGCGTACTCCTCGACGACGAACAGCACGCCTTCGAGCAGGCGTTGGCGGACCGGCTCGACACCTACCGGGAGAGCGTGGGACCCGCTCCCGCGCCCCGCAGCCTGCTGCCGCTCGACGCCCTCGCCCTGGCCGCGCTCGCGGTGCGGGTGCACGGATGGCAACTCGGCGTCCGCTCCGGCTACTTGCCGCCCGAACTGCTGGGAACCGCCGATGCGATGCACCGGGCGGCGGAGGCGGGACCGAACAACCTGGGTTCCTGACAGGCGAAGTAGCCTCCATGGCCCGGCGGCCGCACGTCGTTCGCACCCTCGAAGTTAGGTTAGCCTAACCAGCGGATATCCGGTGGTGGATCTTTCGCCCCCGGTGCCGCCCCGCGTGCGGACACCGCTCCCGCCCGACCCGCCGCGCACTTTGACCGAAGGGCTTCGTCATGCCGCGTGCTCAGCTCCCGCCGTCCGGTGAACCGCCCCTGGAGCGTGGGGTGTGAGCGCCGGTACGCCGCCGATTCCCGGGCCCCCCGGCGGCCCGGCGCGCCTTCTCGCGGGCGGCGCGGACGGGCCGGGGCGCTTGCGGGACCTCACCGCGATCGTCCTGGACGCGCTGGAGGACGCGGCCCCGGCCCGGGGCGGGCCGCTGCCCGCCGGAGGGCCCGAGGCCGTGGCCCTGAGCACCCGCGCCCTCTGCTCCCCGGTGCTGCCGGAGGAGGGCGTCGGCCCCGAGTCGGCGCTCGCGGACGTGGTCCGCGCGGTCGCGGAAGGGGCCGCCGACCCGGCCGACCCCGCCTGTGTCGCCCATCTGCACTGCCCGCCGCTCGCCGTGGCCGCCGCTGCGGAGCTGGCGGGGGCGGCCCTCAACCCCTCCATGGACTCCTGGGACCAGGCGCCCGCCGCCGGGGTGATCGAGGAGCTGACCACGGCCGCCCTGGCCCGGCTCGTCCACCCGACGGCCCCCGCCCCCGACGCGCTCATCACCAGCGGCGGCACCGAGTCCAACCTGGTCGCCCTGCTCCTCGCCCGGGAACGGGCGACGCCCGGCCCCCTGCGGGTGGTGACCGGCGCCAACGCCCACCACAGCGTCCACCGCGCCGCCTGGATGCTCGGTCTGCCCGCCCCCACGGTCGTCGCCTGCCGCGACGGCCGGATCGACCCGGCCGCCCTCGACCGCGCCCTGACCGGCCTCGCCGGAACACCGCTCCTGGTCGTCGCCACCGCGGGAACCACCGACGAGGGGCGCATCGACCCGCTCCCGGAGATCGCCCGGATCGCCGAACGGCACACGGCCCAGCTCCATGTCGACGCCGCGTACGGGGGTCCGCTGCTGTTCAGCGAGCGCCTGGCCCCGCTGCTCGCGGGCCTGGAGCACGCCGCCTCCGTAACGTTCGACCTGCACAAACTCGGCTGGCAGCCGGTCGCCGCCGGGGTGCTGGCCGTCGCGGACGCCGGGATGCTCACGCCGCTGTCCCTGCGCGCCGACTACCTCAACGCCGACGACGACACCGAGGCCGGGCTCCCGGACCTGCTGGGCCGCTCGATCCGCACCACGCGACGCCCCGACGCGCTGAAGATGGCGGTCACCTTCCGGGCGCTCGGACGCCGGGGACTCGGCGAACTGGTGGAGCACTGCGTGCGTGCGGCCCACGAGTTCGGCGAAGCCGTCGACGCGCGACCCGCACTGCGCCGTCGGCCCGGCGGGATCGGCATCAGCACCGTGCTGTTCCGGCCGACAGTGGCCGACGCGCTGCCCGAGGAGGCGGGCGACGCCGTGGTCGCCGCCGTCCGCCGGATCCTGCTCGCCGAGGGGCGCGCCGTCCTCGGCCGAGCGGTGGCGGAGGACGGCGACGGCCGACGCCGCCTGTGGCTGAAGGCCACCCTGCTGCACCCGAACGCCGCGACGGCCGACCTGCTTCCGCTGCTCGACCTGGTCACGGCGGCGGCGGACCGTGCTGCGAGTGAAGCCTCGGCGGTCGAAGGTACCGAAGCCCCCGTGGCGGAAAGGCTGTCGCCATGACGTCGACGATGCGCACGACTCGCCCGGGACGACCCACCGCCGCCCCCGCGACCCCCGCCGGAGGAACCCGATGACACCCGGACCGCGCACGCCGCCCCTCGACCTGCTGGGGGTGGGCGCAGGGCCCTTCAACCTCTCGCTCGCCGCCCTCGCCGACGGCGTACCCGGCCTGCGCACCGTCTTCCACGAGCAGCGCGCCGCCTTCCACTGGCACCCCGGGCTGCTCATCGAGGGGGCGACCCTCCAAGTGCCGTTCCTGGCCGACCTGGTGAGCCTGGTCGAGCCCACCAGCCCCTGGTCCTACCTCAATTACATCAAGATCCGCCGCAGGCTCTTCCCGTTCTACTTCGCCGAGCGCTTCCACATCCACCGCTCCGAGTTCGACAGCTATCTGCGCTGGGTGAGCACCGAACTCCCCGCCACCCGCTTCGGCCACCGGGTCGACACGGTGGCCTGGGACCGTGGACAGGACGCGTTCGCCGTGGAGTTCACCCGGCTGGGCCCGGACGGGGAGGCCCTGTCGACCGGGCTCACCCACGCCCGGAACCTCGCCCTCGGAGTCGGCACTGCTCCCCATGTCCCGGAGCCCCTGCGGGAGTTGGTCCAGGATCCGGCCGCCGTGGTGCTGCACTCCGCGGACTACCTCTCCCAGCGGGACCGGCTGCTGGCCGCCCGCCACATCACCGTCGTCGGCTCGGGCCAGTCGGGCGCCGAAGTCCTGCTGGACCTGCTGCGGGCCCGGCCCGAAGGAGCGGAGGGGCTGACCTGGCTGGCCCGTACGCCCGCGTTCGCGCCCATGGAGTACAGCAAGATCGGCCTGGAGCAGTTCACCCCCGACTACACCCGCTACTTCCACGGACTTCCGCAGGCCACCCGGGACCGGCTCCTGCCCCGGCAGTGGCAGCTGTACAAGGGCGTCAGCGGGGACACGCTCGGGGACATCCACGACGAGCTGTACCGGCGCAGCCTCGCCGGCGGCTGGCCCGACGTCACGCTCACCCCCGGCATCGAGGTCACCGGCGCGGCCACCACCGGGGAGGGGCGCATCGAACTGAGCGTGGAGCACGGCCAGCAGGAGGCGCGGGGCCGGCTCGTCACCGACGCCGTCGTCCTCGCCACCGGCTACCGGGAACGCCCCGTCGACACGCTGCTCGCCGCTCTCGACCCGTACATCGTCCGCGACGAGGCCGGGCGTCCGCAGGTCGACGCGGCCCAACGGCTCGTCCTCGCACCGGAGATCGCCGGTTCCGTCTTCGTGCAGAACGCCGAACGGCACACGCACGGCGTCGGCGCACCGGACCTGGGCCTGGCCGCCTGGCGCTCCGCCGTCATCGTCAACGCGCTGACGGGCAAGGAGTTCTACCCGCTGCCCGAGCGCACGGCCTTCACCACGTTCGGCCTCGGAGTCCAGGACCGCGAGGACCTGGACCCGCCGTCACATGCGGCCGAAGAACGAAGGTGACGCCGGTCAGGACGATGCCGGTGACGACGCGGACGGGCCGCACGGTGGGTTCACCGTGCGGCCCGGAGCGGTTCCGTTCACCGGAGGTCAGCCCTTGCGGGTGTTGATCTCTTCGGTGAGCTGGGGAACGACGGCGAAGAGGTCACCGACGACGCCGTAGTCGACGAGTTCGAAGATCGGGGCCTCGGCGTCCTTGTTGATCGCGACGATCGTCTTCGAGGTCTGCATACCCGCCCGGTGCTGGATCGCCCCCGAGATACCCGAAGCGATGTACAGCTGCGGCGAGACCGACTTGCCGGTCTGACCGACCTGCGAGGTGTGCGGATACCAGCCCGCGTCCACCGCCGCACGCGACGCACCCACCGCAGCCCCCAGCGAGTCCGCGAGCGCCTCGATCACGGGGAAGTTCTCCGCCCCGTTGACCCCACGGCCACCCGAGACCACGATCGCCGCCTCGGTCAGCTCCGGGCGACCCGTCGACTCACGCGCCGTACGCGAGGTCACCTTCGTGCCCGTCGCCGTCGCGCTGAACGACACGCTGAGGGCCTCGACCGTGCCCGCGGCCGCGGCCGGCTCGACCGGGGCGGAGTTCGGCTTCACCGTGATGACCGGGACACCCTTGGAGACACGGGACTTCGTCGTGTACGAGGCGGCGAACGCCGCCTGCGTCGCGACCGGGCCCTTCGCGTCGGCCTCCAGATCAGTGGCGTCGGTGATGATGCCCGAGCCGATGCGCAGCGCCAGACGCGCCGCGATCTCCTTGCCCTCCGCGGAGGACACCACCAGCACCGCCACCGGGGACACCGCGTCGAACGCCGCCTGCAGCGCGTCCACCTTCGGCACCACCAGATAGTCCGCGAACTCCGGGGCATCGGCGGTCAGCACCTTCACCGCACCGTGCTCACCCAGCACCCCCGCGGTCGCCTCCGCACCCGCACCCAACGCCACCGCGACCGGATCACCGATCCGGCGGGCCAGCGTCAGCAGCTCCAGCGTGGGCTTGCGCACCGCACCGTCCACATGATCGACCAGAACAAGAACTTCAGCCATGACAACGCACTCCAGACGAGAAGAAACGAGAGAGAAGAGAGGGGGATGGGCCGAGCGTGCGGGCTAGATGAACTTCTGGCCCGCGAGGAACTCGGCCAGCTGCTTGCCGCCCTCGCCCTCGTCCTTCACGATCGTGCCCGCCGTCCGCGCCGGACGCTCCGTCGCGGAGTCGACCGCGGTCCACGCACCCGCCAGACCCACCTCGTCCGCCTCCAGACCCAGATCATCCAGATCCAGCGACTCGACCGGCTTCTTCTTCGCCGCCATGATCCCCTTGAACGAGGGGTAACGCGCCTCACCCGACTGGTCGGTCACCGACACCACCGCCGGAAGGGATGCCTCCAGCTGCTCCGAGGCGGTGTCACCGTCACGACGCCCGGTCACCACACCATCCGCGACCGTGACCTCGGACAGCAGCGTCACCTGCGGCACACCCAGACGCTCCGCCAGCAGCGCCGGCAGCACACCCATCACACCGTCCGTGGACGCCATCCCGCAGATCACCAGGTCATACCCGGTCTTCTCGACCGCCTTCGCCAGCACCAGCGACGTCCCCATCACATCCGTGCCGTGCAGATCGTCGTCCTCGACGTGAACCGCCTTGTCCGCACCCATCGACAACGCCTTGCGCAACGCGTCCTTGGCATCCTCCGGACCCACCGTCACCACGGTGATCTCCGCATCATCAGCCTCGTCAGCGATCTGCAACGCCTGCTCGACCGCGTACTCGTCCAGCTCCGACAACAGACCGTCGACATCCTCACGATCCAGCGTCAGGTCATCGGCGAAATGCCGGTCACCGGTCGCGTCGGGCACGTACTTCACACAGACAACGATCCTCAAGCTCACGCCGGCTCTCCTGCCTACCTGGGTGTGGTCCCACCTGGGTGTCGTTCGTAGTGGTGACGACACTATGGCACTCAGTACCCTCTGTAAAGGTACGCAGTGCCAAAAGTGCCGTCGCGGTGCTACGTTTCGCCGCATGAGCGAGGCGCGAGGACCCGAGAAGAAGGCACCCATGCGGGAGGTGCTCGCCCAGGCGGCCTTCCAGCTGTTCCTGGAGCGGGGCTTCGAGCGGACGACCGTGGACGACATCGTGGCCCGGGCCGGGGTGGGGCGGCGTTCGTTCTTCCGCTACTTCCCGTCCAAGGAGGACGCGGTCTTCCCGGACCATGAGCGCTGCCTCGCCGAGATGACCGAGTTCCTGGGTACCGTCGACGACAGCGACCCGGTCGGCGCGGTGTGCGACGCCGCGCGGATCGTGCTGCGGATGTACGCGGCCAACCCGGAGTTCTCCGTGCAGCGCTACCGCCTCACCCGGGAGGTGCCGGGACTGCGGACGTACGAACTGTCCGTGGTGCGCCGTTACGAACAGACCCTCGCCGGTCATCTGCGGGGCCGGTTCGGCGGGGACGGCGACGGGGAGCTGCGGGCCGAGGTGATCGCGGCGTCCGTGGTCGCCGCGCACAACAACGGGCTGCGGCTGTGGCTGCGTTCGGGCGGCGAGGGCGACCCCGAGGAGGCCGTCGATCACGCACTCGCCCTGGTGCGCGAGGTGTGGGCGCGGCCCGTCGGCCGGGCGGCCCCGGGGCGGGAGAGGGAGGTGGTGGAGGCGGCCGGGGGCGCCGGCTCGCTGCCCGTCTCCGCCGATGGCGAGGTGATCGTGATGGTGGCGCAGAAGGGCACCCCGATGTGGCGCGTCGTGCAGCAGATCGAGGCCGCCGTCGGCGAGCACTGAGCGCCGCGGCGGCGAGAACCGTGTACCAATGGGCACTCAGTGCCTTTACTGTCCGGCACTGAGTGCCATATGGTGCGGACGCGCCGGCAGTGCAGGTGCGGCGCGTCCGAGTCGAGCGCAGGGGGTCGAGCCGTGTCCCAGACAGGAATGGGCACCGTCCAGAAGGCGCACGAGGAGTGCGGCCTCTCCTACCACCGCTGCCGCTGGTGCGGCACCGCCTCGTTCCGGCGGTTGCTGTGCCCGGTGTGCGCGTCGAGCGAACTGGAGCCTGAACGCACCACCGGCCACGGCGTGGTCGTCCGCACCGCCGTGGTCCACCGCTACACCGAGGCCGCGCGCAACGAGTCCCTGGTGCGGTTCTCGGAAGGGTTCGTCTTCCGCTGCCAGATCGTGGGTGCGGCGCCGCATCTGGTGACGGTCGGAGCGCGCGTGCGGCCCGTCTCCGGGGACGAGCCGGAGACGGGCGCGGTCGTGCTGGAACTCTGTGAGCCGCCCGCACGGCGGGACTGGGTCTGAACGGGCGGGGCCTGAAGCCTCGTTCTGCCGGTCAGCCGAGCCGGTTGAGCAGTTCGGCGGCCAACGGCGCGGAGGAGGACGGGTTCTGACCGGTGATCAGGTTCCGGTCGGTGATGATGAACGGGGCCCAGGGCTCGCCCTCCTGGAAGTCCGCGCCCAGCTCCACCAGCCGGTCCTGGAGCAGCCACTTGGCCTTCTCCGCGAAGCCCGCCTGGGTCTCCTCGGTGTTGGTGAAGCCGGTCAGCCGGTACCCGGTGAACGCGTTGGCGCCGTCGGGGCCGGTCGCGGCCAGCAGCGCCGCCGGACCGTGGCAGACCACGCCGAGCGGCTTGCCCGAGGCCAGTGCTTCGGCGAGCAGCCGGCCGGAGGCCTCGTTCACCGCGAGGTCCTCCATCGGGCCGTGGCCGCCGGGGTAGAAGACCGCGTCGTACGCGTCCAGGTCCACGTCCTCCAGCGCGACGGGCCGCCGCAGCTCCTCGAACCCGTCCAGCGCGGCGGCGACCCGGTCGGCCCCTTCCTGGCCGCCGTTGAACTCGGGAGCCAGGCTGCCTCGGTCCACGGTCGGGACGACGCCGCCCGGGGTGGCGACGACCACTTCGTGGCCGGCGGCGGTGAGGGTCTCGTACGGGGTCACGGCCTCTTCGGCCCAGAAGCCCGTGGGGTGCTTCGTGCCGTCCGCCAGGGTCCAGTGGTCCGCGCCGGTCACCACGAAAAGGATCTTTGCCATGTCGTACGTCTCCGTAGGTCGAGAGAAGTGTGTGCGGGATCGAGCGTGTGCGGGGGAGTCCCGGTAAGGGCTGACTCATGCGACCGTAGGACGGATCACCCATAGGTTTCCAATAGGCTGGCAGCTATGAGAAATAAGGATCCTGATGGGTCACCGGGGCTGGGCCGGACGGCGGACGCGGCCCCGGGTCCGGGTCCGGGCGGGCCGCCGGGTCGGGCCGAGCAGCCGGGCCCGGCCGATCTGAATCTGCTGCGGACCTTCCTCGCGGTGCACCGGTCGGGGTCCTTCACCGCCGCCGCCCGGCTGCTCGGCCTGTCCCAGCCCACGGTCACCGCCCAGATGCGCGCCCTGGAGCGGCAGGTGGACCGGGAGCTGTTCGAGCGGCTGCCGCGCGGGGTCGCCCCGTCGCCGTACGCGGACGAGCTGGCGGCCCGGATCGTCGCCCCGCTGGACGCCCTCGCCGAGGTCACGGGCGATACGGTCCCGGCCGGTGAGCGCCCGGCCGCCCCCGTCCACCTGGCGGGCCCCGCCGAGCTGATGTGTCTGCGGGTGCTGCCCGCGCTGGCCCCGCTGGTCGCGGACGGGCTGCTGCTGCGCGCCGCGACCGGACTCACCGATCCGCTCCTGGACGAGCTGCGCGCGGGCCGCCACGACCTGGTCATCGCGACCGCCCGGCCGCGCGGCCGGGCGCTGTCCGCGGTGCCGCTGATGGACGAGGAGTTCGTCCTGACGGCCGCCCCGCACTGGGCCGCGCGGACCGGGGGACCGGAGCGTATCGCGGCCGAGGGCCCGGGCGTGCTGCACGGCCTGCCGCTGGTGACGTACGCCGAGGACCTGCCCATCGCCCGCCGCTACTGGCGCCACGTCTTCGGCCGCCGCCTCGACTGCCGGGCCGCCGTCACCGTCCCCGACCTGCGCGGGGTGCTCGCCGCCGTGGTGGCGGGGGCGGGCTTCACGGTGCTGCCGCGCTACCTCTGCGCGGACGAACTGGCCTCGGGCGCCCTGGTCGAGCTGTACGCCCCCGAGGACCCGCCGATCAACACCGCGTACCTGGTGCAGCGCCCCGGCTCCGCCGTCAACCCTCAGGTGGCGCGGGTGCGCGACCTGCTGGTCGAGGCGGCCCGCGCCTGGTGAGGGGGCCGCCACCGGGGTCTCTTGCCGAACGTCCCCCGGAATCAGGGCTGTTCGGCCCCCGGCATGGGACCTCGGGGCTCTCCGCCCACGCCCTCCATCGCCGCCACGGTGGTTGTCGTACACGCAACGGCGTGACGGAGCTGAGGGGTTGAGGGCGATGGCACTGCACCACGAGACGCCGGAACGAACGGGCGTGACGACCGGCGAGAGCGGTGGCTCCGGGGGGACCCGCGCGGCCGGGGGAGACGGTACGGCGTTCGGGCGAGCCACCGCCGTGCTGCGCTTCCTGACCGCGTTCACCTTCCTGTGGGCCTTCTTCGACAAGGCCTTCGGCTGGGGGTACGCCACTCCGGCGGAGCGGGCCTGGGTCGAGGGCGGATCGCCCACCCAGGGCTTCCTGAGCGGAGTGGCGGTCGGCCCGCTGGAGTCCACGTTCCATGCCTGGGCGGGTCAGGCCTGGGCCGACTGGGCCTTCATGCTCGGGCTGCTCGGCATCGGCCTCGCACTGGCGGCGGGCGTCGCCCTGCGCCTCACGGCCGTGGCGGGCACCGTGATGATGGCCCTGATGTGGGCCGCGGAATGGCCGCCCGCCCGGCACCTGTCCGACGGCGCCCCGAGCATGTCGACGAATCCGCTCATCGACTATCACGTGCTCTATGCCGCTGTCCTCGTCCTGCTGGCCGTCGCGTCGGCGGGCCGCACCTGGGGGCTGGGCCGGACCTGGGAGCGCCTGCCCCTCGTCCGCGGACGGCGCTGGCTCCTCTGACCGCCCCGCCGCCGGTGGGCCGGTCGGCCGCGCCCCCGTGCCCATCGGGCCCCGGTGCAGGGCCGAACGGCCCTGCACCGGGGCGGTGTTCCGCCGAGATGCTGATGTCAGCGGCCGGCCGAAGCGCAGGACCGCACCCACACACACGGAGGTAGACCATGATCCGGCCCGTAGTCGCAGGAGTGGACGGTTCGCCGGAGAGCCTGGCGGCGGCCGACTGGGCGGCGCGCGAGGCGACGCTGCGAGGGCTTCCGCTGCGCATCGTGCACGCCTGGCTCTGGCAGCCGCTGGACGTTCCGCTCGTGCAGAATCGGGACGCGGAGGAGCAGGCGGCCCGTGCGGTTCTGCGCGCGGCCGAGGAGCACGTGACCAGCAGGTATCCGCAGCTCACCGTCACCACGAAGGTGCTGCCCGAGACGCCCGTCGTGGCGCTGACGGCCGAGGCCGAACGCGCCGCCGTCCTGTGCCTGGGAACCCGGGGCCACGGCGCGCTGCTCGGCTTCCTGCTCGGCTCCTACGGTCAGCAGGTGCTCGCCTCCGCCAAGGGGCCGGTCGTCTCCGTACGGGCCGACGACGGCGAGGGCGCGCCCCGGGAGAGCGCCGAGGTGGTCGTCGGCCAGCAGGGTTCCCCGGAGGACAGCGCGGACGTGCTCGGCTTCGCCTTCGAGGCGGCGGCGCTGCGCGGAGCGCCGCTGCGGGCCGTACGGGCCTGGAGCCTGCCGCCCGTCTACACCTGGAGCGCGTCGTTGGCCCTCGCCGACGCCTCGGGCGGACTGGAGCCCTTCGAGCGTGAGGCGCTGCGCGCGGCCCTGGCCCCCTGGCGGGAGCGGTACCCCGATGTGAAGGTGCTGGAGGACGTCCAGTTGGGCAGCGCGGGACAGGTACTGGTCGAGGCGTCCCCGCAGGCGCGGCTGATGGTGGTCGGCCGACGGGCCCGGCGGTCGCCGATCGGCGCCCGTATCGGTTCGGCCGCCCACGCGGTGCTGCACCACGCGCGCTGCCCCGTAGCCGTCGTGCCGCACGCCTGACGGCCCGCCGCCGATGCCCGCCCCCGACACCGGGGGCGGGCATCGGCGCGTGGTGGGCGTTCGAGGCGCTCCGGCACCGGAGTGGTCAACCCGTCGACGGGCTCAGCTTGTTGAGCACCCCCGTGACACCGTCGACGCGCCAGAGGCGGGCGACGAGAGCGGGCAGCCGCGACGGGTCCGCCGAACCGGTGAGAGTGACCAGGCCGTCGCGTACCGACACGCACACCCCGCCGGGGCCCGGCCCGGGGAGCGTGGCACGCACCGTCCCGATGGCGTCGGTCCGCACCTCCTCGTCCGTACGGAGGAAGACCCGCAGGAGATCGCGGCGGGTGGTGATGCCGATCAGCCGGTCCTCCGGGTCCACCACGGGGAGCCGGTCGACGCGCCGCCGTTCCATCACCCGTGCCGCGTCCTTCACCCGCTGCTCCGGGTGGATCGTGATCGCGGGAGTCGTCATCAGGTGACGGGCGGCGACCACGGCCCCCGGCCCGTCGGCGGCCGCGCCCCGGGGGCCGCCCGTCACGTCCCCGCGGGAGACCACGCCCACGACCCGGTCCTCGGCGTCCAGCACGGGCACCGCGCCGATCCGGTGGCGGTCGAGGAGCCGGGCCACCTGCCGGGCCGGGGTGCCGGGGGCGACCGTGACGACCGTACGGGTCATCACCTCGCCCACTGTGTGCTCGCGCATGTCCTGCCCCCGGGGTCGGTCCGCCTGGTCGGTCCCAGCCTCGCGCCGTCCCCGCCGCCGCGCGAGGCCCGGCCGGGTCCCGGCCCGGGGACTGAACGTCCCTGCTCGCCCTTCCCGGCGGTACGGGTCCGGTCCTCCGCGCCGGGTCCGGTCCTTCGCGCCGGGTCCGGTCCTTCCCGGCCCCGGGGCGATGGGCGGGGGCACCCTCTAGAGTTGCGCCGAGAAGGCGCCGGGGCGTCGGGGGGAAGCGGAGGGGAATGCGCTGTGGGAGTGGAGCCGCCGCTGTCGCGGATGCCGCAGATGCGACTGGACGAACTGCTGGAGGAACTCCAGGCGAGGATCCACACGGCCAGGGGAACCAGGGACCGGGTGCACAGCCTGCTGGAGGCCGTCGTCTCCGTGGGCCGGGAGCTCGACCTGTCCCAGGTGCTGCGCCGTATCGTCGAGGCCGGGGCGCAGCTGGTCGACGCGGAGTACGGCGCGCTGGGCGTGGTCGGTCCGGACGGGCGGAGCCTGTCGCAGTTCCTCACCTCGGGCCTGACGGAGGAACAGCGGGCGCGGATCGGCCCGCTGCCGTCCGGCCACGGGCTGCTGGGCGAACTGATCCGGCACCCGGAGCCGCTGCGCCTGAGCGAACTGGGCTCGCACCGGGCGTCGTTCGGGTTTCCTGAGCATCACCCGCCGATGCGCACGTTCCTCGGCGTGCCCGTCCGGGTGCGGGACGAGGTGTTCGGGAACCTCTACCTCACGGACAAACGCGGCGGGCTGGACTTCGACGAGGAGGACGAGTCCGTCATCACCACCCTGGCGGTGGCCGCGGGCGTGGCGATCGACAACGCCCGCCTGTACGAGAGTTCGCAGCGCCAGCAGCACTGGCTACGGGCCGGGGCCGAGGTCACCCACCGGCTCTTCCAGGGCGACGTCCCGCAGGACGTGACGGAGCTGATCGCCCGGCGCGCGGGCGAGATCACCGGGGCCTGCCTCGTGACCGTGGCCGTGGCCGTCGAGGGCACGGGCGACCTGGTCGTGGAGCTGTCCGCGGGCGACGAGGCCCTCCAGGGGCTGGTCATTCCGGTCAAGGGGACGTTGCCCGGCGCGGTCGCGGCATCCGGCAAGCCCGAGGTGTCCGCCTGTCTGGGCAAGGACCCCCGCTTCCGCGACGATCCGCATCGCACGGCCGGTCCGGGGCCGACGGTCGCCGTGCCGCTGGGGACGGCCGGTGAGGGGGTCCTGCTGCTGGCCCGCGCCGCCGGCGAGCCCGTCTTCTCGGAGGCCGAGCTGGAACCGCTGCTCGCTTTCGCGGGGCAGGCGGCGCTCGCCCTGGAACTGGGCGAACGGCGGCGGGACGCCGAGGAGGTGGCCCTCCTGGAGGACCGCGACCGGATCGCCCGCGATCTCCACGACCTGGCGATCCAGCGGCTGTTCGCGACCGGCATGACGCTGCAGAGCGCGGCCCGGCTGATCGAGCACACCGGGGCCGCCGAGCGGGTGGGCCGGGCCGTCGACGACCTGGACGAGACCATCAAGATCATCAGGTCCACCATCTTCGGCCTGCGGGCCCGGGGCGAGGGTCCCGCGGCCGGCCTGCGGGCCCGCGCCTCCCGCGCCGTGGGGGACGCGGTGACCTCGCTGGGCTTTCCGCCCCGGCTGAGCATGGAGGGCCTGCTCGACACCGACGTACCGCTCGACACGGCGGAACACGTGGTGGCGGCGCTCGGGGAGCTCCTCAGCAACGCGGCCCGGCACGCCCACGCCACCCGGGTCGAGGTCAGCCTGAAGGCCACCGCGGACGACGTGCGTCTGACGGTCACCGACAACGGGCGGGGCATCCCGGAGCAGGGCCGCCGCAGCGGGCTGGACAACCTGGCCGAACGCGCCCGCCGGGCCGGCGGCTCCCTGGAGATCTCCACTCCGGACGGTGGAGGCAGCCGGCTCCTCTGGCGCGCCCCGCTCGACGGACCCGCTCCCCGTTGAACGGACCCGCAGGACATGCGGCGACCCGGCCCGTCTCTCCTCGATGAGGGCCGACCGGCCCTGTTCGAGCGGTCCGCCGGTACGGCACCATCGGGGGCATCCGCCGCGGCGGATGCCCTTCACCGATGATGGAGCGTGAGATGACGGACAACGCAGCGGACCCGGCCGGGAAGACGCCGGTGACGGTGTTCCTCCTCGACGACCACGAAGTGGTGCGCCGCGGCGTGCACGATCTGCTGGACGCCGAGCCGGACCTGACCGTCGTCGGCGAGGCGGGCACCGTGGAACAGGCGCTCGCGCGCATCCCCGCTCTGCGGCCCCAGGTCGCCGTGCTGGACGTGCGGCTGCCCGACGGGGACGGCGTCAGCGTCTGCCGCGAACTGCGCTCCCGGATGCCCGGCCTCGCCTGTCTGATGCTCACCTCCTTCGACGACGAGGAGGCGTTGCTCGACGCCATCGTGGCGGGCGCGTCCGGCTATGTGCTGAAGCAGATCACGGGCACGGACCTGGTCCAGGCCGTACGCACGGTCGCCGCGGGCCGGTCGATGCTCGACCCCGGGGCCACCGCCCGCGTGATGGCCCGGCTCCGGGACGGCGCGGCACAGGAGGAACGCCCCTCGGGCGTCGGGGCGCTCACCCCCCGGGAGCAGGAGATCCTCGTGCTCATCGGCGAGGGACTCACCAACCGGGAGATCGGACTGAGGCTCTACCTCGCGGAGAAGACGGTCAAGAACAACATCTCCCGGATCCTGGCGAAGCTCGGCGTCGAGCGCCGCGTCCAGGCCGCCGTCATCGCCGCCCAGCCCCGCAGGACCGGCTGACGCCAGGACCGGGCGCGGCCCCGGACCCGGTCCGCCGTACGACCCGCGTCAGCTGCTCCCGGCCTCCGGCGCCGCCGTCACACCGGAGGCCGTCCCCGTCGGGGAGCCGGTGGCGGCGCGCGGCCGGTCGGCGACGGCGAAGAGGGCGTGCAGCAGGACGGCCGCCAGTGTTCCCGCGACGACCCCGGACCCCAGGAGCGTACGGATCCAGCCCGGGAAGTCGTCGTAGAGGGTCGGGGAGACGATCGGCAGGAGTCCTACGGCCAGCGCCAACGCCGCGATCATCGAGTGGTTCCGCTCGGCGAGCTCGGACCGGGCGAGCATCTGGACGCCCATGACGGCGATGACCGCGTACACGACGAGCGCGGAACCCCCGACCACGGCGGGCGGCAGTCCTGCGACCGCGCGGGAGAGCGGGGAGAGGAGCCCCACGGCGACGAGGAGACCGCCGGCCGCCGCCGTCACGAAGCGGCTGCGGACCCCGGTCAGCCGGCTGATGCCGATGTTCTCGGAGCTGGTCACCATCAGCGACGCCCCCAGCGTTCCGGCGAAGAGCGACATCAGCGCGTCGGCGCGGGCGACCTTCGGGACATCACGGCCGGGATCGGCGGTGCGCCCCGAGGTCTCGCTGTTGAGGACGGTCTGGCCGGTGATCTCGGCGAGCGTGCTGAGGCTGAAGACCAGCAGCGGCAGCGCGGCGAGGACGTCGAACCGCGGTGTCCCGTACGGGAAGAGCGCCGGGAGCGAGAAGCCGCTGCCCGGGGCCGGGCTGAACGCGCCGAGCCCGCTGACCACCGCGATGGCGGTGCCCGCGGCCATGCCGATGAGCACCGCGCTCTGCCGCCACACCCCGCGCAGGAAGAGGTACGCCGTCAGCGTGACCGCCACCGTGACGCCCGCCAGGACGACCGACCCGCGCGCCGCCTCCCCGGTCGGCCCGGTGATCAGCTGCGCGGCCACCCGCACCATGGCGATCCCGATCAGCAGCACCGTCACGCCCATCACCAGCGGCGGGAAGAGCCGCACGACCCGGCCGTACAGCGGAACCACGGCCAGCAGCAGGACGGCGGCGAGGAGCACCGAGCCGCTGGCGACGGCCGGGCCGTGATCGGCGGAGATCTGGATGAACAGCGCGGTGGCGGCCCCGCCCGGCAGCATGATGAACGGCAGCCGCGCGCCGACGTTCCCGACGCCGAGCGACTGGAGCAGCGATCCGACGCCGCACAGGACGAGGACCGCGCTGAGCACCGAAGCCGTCTCCGCCGGACTCAGGCGCAGCGCGGTGGCGGTGAGGAAGACGGTCGACACGGGAGCGGCGGCCATCGCCAGGACGTGCTGGAGGGCCAGCGGAACCAGCCTCGCGAGCGGGACCCGTTCGTCGGCGGGCGCGATCGTCGCCGTCACCGTCCGGCCTCCAGCCAGGGCAGCTCGTCGGCCGCGTAACGGTAGGACCGGAAGACCGCGTTCGGCTCGGCCGGGAACAGCCCGCGCACCTCGGCCTCCTCGTAGCCGCCGAAGTGCGGCACGACGTACTCCCACACCAGCAGCCCTTCGGCGGTGACCTCGAACAGTCGGCCCGCCGGGGAGTCGGTCACCAAGGTGTTCCCGTTCGGCAGGCGTTGGGCCGATCCCATGAACGGCGCGAAGAAGGACTCGCGGGCGGGGTCGTGGTACTCCCACGCGATGTTCCCAGCCCGGTCGATCTCGATCACGCGCGAGTACGGCACGTCGTGCCCCGGGCGGAAGACGCCGTTGTCGAAGACGAGCAGATTGCCGTTCGGCAGCTCGGTGGGATGGTGCTGCTGCGATACGGTGCCGGGCGCGGTGCGCCACAGGATCTCCCCGGTCGTACGGCTGATCACGACGACCGCCGAGACGCTGCGCAGGCTCGCCAGGATGTTGCCGTCCGCGAGCGGCGTGACCGAGTTGATGAGCGGCCAGTGCTCGCGCGCGTAGTCCGGATGCAGGGCGAACGTCTCGCGGTCGAGATGCTCGCGGGCGCTCCAGGTCCACACCTCCCGGCCCTCGGCGTCCACCTGCCTGATGGTGTCCGCCCACACGACGCCGCCCGCCGCCTCCGAGCCGGGCACCCCGCCGCGCACCCCGTCGGCCTCCGCGCCGGTGAGGGGCTCCAGCGCGGTGTAGAGGATTCCGCCGTCGTCCAGGTGGTGCGCGTCGTGGTGCTGGAGCGGATCGCGGTACTCGCGCAGGGCCGTGCCGTCGGGGGCGTACACGCCGAGGACGCCGCCGCGGTACTTGTGCCACATCGGGAAGAGCGCCTTCTCGTCGGGCAGCACGCCGTTGTACGCGAGATTCCCGCCGGGCAGGATCCGGGCGTGCCGGCCGGGCCGGTACGGCAGCCGCCAGGTGTGCGCGTCCTCGCCGCGCAGATCGATCAGATGCACCGCGCCGCCGCCGGTGAGCGGGGCGAAGAGCGTGTAGCCCTCGAAGGCCTTCTCGGCGTCGAGAGCGATGAGACCGGTGCCGCGGCGGCGGCGCTGATTCTGGTCGACGGTGGACACAACAACCTCGCTTCAGAGGATCAAATTTTCTTTGATGTAGTCGAACTCCTTTGAAGCTAGGGGCGGAGTGTGTCAGCGGTGTGACGGGCGTACGAAACCTCCCGCGCCCCTGCGTAAGGTGGCTGGCCCCGGGGAGGAGACAAGATCATGAGCGATACGCGGCCGGACGGCGACGGGCGGACGGCGCCCGGTGAGCCGGGCGCCGGACTCGGCAACGCCGTGCGCCAGCGCCGACGGGCCCTCGATCTGACGCTGGCCGTGGTCGCCGAGCGCAGCGGCCTCTCGGTCCCCTTCCTCAGCCAGATCGAGAACGAGCGCGCGCGGCCCAGCATGCGTTCCCTCCAGCGCATCGCCGACGGCCTGCGGACCACCGCCGTCGAACTCCTGGCCGCCTCCAGCGCCACGGACCGGTCCGTCGACGTCGTCCGGGCCAAGGACGACTCGGGTCTCGCCACCGATACGGGGGTGCGCCCGCTCGTCCGCGGCAACCACCAGATGCACGCCCTGGAGTTCACCGGCGCCCAGCATGCCGACCGTGAATTCCTGCACGGCAACGACGAGTTGATGTACGTGGCCGACGGCACGGCCGAGGTCGAGGCGGACGGCCGCACCTACCGGCTGGAGCGCGGCGACACGCTCTACCTCACCGGCGGCGTGCGGCATCGCTGGCGCGCGACCAGCCCCGGCACCCGCGTCCTCCTGGTCTCGGTCTCCGGCCACGGCCCCGGAGGCTGAGGTCGGGCCACTGCAGCCCGTCCGGCGTTCGAGGACGGAACCTTTACGGGGGTGTTCGGCGCGCCCGTAGGGGTCCTGTGCCTCGGGGCCCTGCCGACTGCGGGCCCCGAGGCACAGGCTTCCGTCCTCAAACGCCGGACGGGCTGGGTGGGTGGCCGCCTCGCCGGCCGATCGTGATTGGGTGGAGCCATGATCGATGACTTCCTGTACGGGACCGCGGGGCACACCGGAGCGCCGGCCGACGTCGAGGCGGCCGTGCGCGCCGCGGCAGCGGCCGAGATCATGCCCCGCCACCGGAAGCTCGCCGCCCACGAGATCATCGAGAAGAGCGGCCCGCACGATCTGGTCACCGCCGCCGACCGGCTCGCCGAGGAACACCTCACCGCCGCCCTCACCAAGCTGCTGCCCGGCTCGGTCGTCGTCGGCGAGGAGGCCGTCCACGCCGACCCGGCCGTCTACGACGCGCTCGGCGGCGAGGCCCCGGTCTGGATCGTCGACCCGGTCGACGGCACCCGCCAGTTCGTCCGCGGCGAGGCCGGCTTCTGCACCCTGGTCGCCCTGGCCCTGCACGGCGAGGTCCACGCCTCGTGGACGTACGCACCGGCCCTCGGCGAGATGGCCGTCGCCGTGCGCGGCCGGGGCGCCACGCTGAACGGCGTGCCGATACGCTCCGGGTCGCCCGCCCCCGGCGCCGTGCTCGACGTGGCGATGTCGCACCCCGACTACACCACCGACGCGCAGAAGCGGGCCCTGCTCGGCCTGCGCACCGAAGGCATCGCTCCCCGCCCCTGCGGCTCGGCCGGGCTTGAATACCTCGCCGTCGCCCGCGGCGCGCAGGACGCCGTCGCCTTCAACTGGGAGCTGGCCTGGGACCACGCGGCGGGCCTGCTCCTGGTCACCGAGGCGGGCGGCGTCCAGTCGACCCTGTCCGGCGCCCCGTTCCGGATCGCGGGCGGCAACGACCTGCCGTTCACGGCGGCCCGCGACGAGGCCACCGCCCGGCGCGTCCTGGCCGCGCTGCGGTCCGGCGGCTGACCCGCCCCACCGACCCCGGGGTACCCGCGTCCGCGCTGTCGGCGCGCCGGAATATCCTGGGTCTCCGCCCGCCGGCCGACGAAGGAGTCCCCAGGTGCCCTCGATGCTTGACGCGGTCGTCGTGGGGGCCGGGCCCAACGGGCTGACCGCCGCCGCCGAACTCGCCCGCAGGGGCTTCGCCGTGGAGCTCCACGAAGCGCACGACACCGTCGGCGGTGGCGCCCGCACCGAGGAGCTGACGCTGCCGGGGTTCCGGCACGACCCCTGCTCCGCCGTGCACCCGCTCGGGATCGGCTCGCCCGCGTTCCGGGCGATGCCCCTGGCCCGGCACGGACTTGAGTGGCTGCACCCCGAGGTCGACCTCGCCCACCCCTTCCCGGACGGCACCGCCGCCGCGCTCACCCGCTCCGTCGGCGAGAGCGCGATGTCGCTGGGGCCCGTCGACGCCGGGGCCTACCGCCGCCTCCTGGCCCCCTTCCTCGGCCGCTGGGACACCCTGGCCGCCGACTTCCTGCGCACCCCCTGGGACGGTCTGCCCCGCGACCCGTACCGGCTGGCCCGCTTCGGCCTGCTCGGCCTCCAGCCCGCCACCTGGGTCTCCCGCCGCTTCCAGGGCGAGAAGGCGCGCGGTCTCTTCGCCGGGCTCGCCGCCCACGCCATAGCTCCCACCAGCGGCTTCGCCACCTCGGCGATCGCCCTCGTCTTCGCGCTCGCCGCCCACGAGAACGGCTGGCCGGTGCCGCGCGGCGGCTCCCAGGCCATCTCGGACGCCCTCGCCTCCTACCTCCGGGAACAGGGCGGGACCATCCGCACCGGCAGCGAGGTCAAGCGGCTGGACGAACTCCCGCCCGCCCGCGCCTACATCTTCGACACCTCGCCCTCCGCGCTCGCCCGGATCGCGGACCTCGGCTCGGCGTACAGCCACTACCGCTACGGCGCCGCCGCCTTCAAGATCGACTACGCCCTGTCCGGCCCCGTCCCCTGGACCGCCGAGGAGGCTCGCCGCGCGGGCACCGTCCACATCGGCCCCACCGCCGGAGTCATCGACACGGCGCTGCGGGCCGCCGTCGAGGGCCGCGACCCCGACGTCCCCTTCCTCATCACCGCCCAGCCGAGCCTCATCGACCCCTCCCGGGCCCCCGAAGGACGCCATGTCTTCTGGGTGTACGGGCATGTCCCGGCCGGCTGGGAGGGCGACGCCACCGACGTCATCGAACGCCGACTGGAGCGCTTCGCCCCCGGGTTCCGCGATCTGGTGCTCGCCCGCGCGATCTCCGGACCGCCGCAGCTCGCCGAGCGCAACGCCAACTACATCGGCGGCGACATCGCCTGCGGAGCCTTCTCGGGCCTGCAGACCCTCATCCGCCCCAAGCTCGCCCGCGTCCCGTACGCGACCGCGCACCCGGCGGTCTTCCTCTGCTCCTCGGCCACCCCGCCAGGACCCGGCGTGCACGGCATGTCCGGCCACCACGCCGCCAAGGCCGTATGGCGACGGCTGCGGGCCTCCTGAACGCCTCCGGTCAGCGGGGCGCCCAACGCCGTTGCGCGGCACCGCCGATGTGGTCGCCGAGCACGGTGCCCACGCCGATGGAGGCCGTGGTGACGAACGCCAGCACCGCGTAGCCGCCCGCCCCGGGAACATGCAGCCCGTACTGGAGCAGGCTGCGGTAGACGTCCGGACCGGGCAGCAGGGCCCCCGCGATACCGGGCACCACCAGGGACCGCGAGGGGATCCGCAGGAGCGGCGCCACGGCGCCCGCCGCCGCGCCCAGCACCGCCGCCGCCCCCAGGACCGCCAGCGGGGTGGGCTGCCCCAGCTCCTGGTGCAGGACACCGTTGACCAGACCGGCCACCACGCCCGCGCCCATCGCCCACGGCAGCAGCCGGGGCGGCCCGCCCATGAAGATCGCGTTGCCCAGCGCCCCGACGGCGGAGGTCACCAGGGACAGCGCCAACGGCAGCGCGCGGAAAGCCGTGTTGCGGGCGTCCACATCGGCGTCCCGCAGCAGGAACGCCACCAGGGAGATCCCGCCGATCATCGACGCCAGGAACATGCCCACACTGATCAGCCGTCCGGCGGCCATCGCCCGGAACCCCGAGATGGCGTCCTCCGCGAGGCTCACCACCGACAGGATCGGCAGGAGCAGCACCATGTTGGCCGCGGCCACGCTCGCCGCCTCGCCCCCGGTCAGCACATGCGCGTCGGCCAGCAGCATCGTCAGCCCGATGACCGCGGCGGTCTGGAGCCCGGTGACGTAGAACGAGGGCAGCCCGTTGGTGCCCAGCGCCCAGCCGAAGCGGTTGCCCACCAGGAACACCACGGTCGAGACGGCCGCCGCCTTCGGCGTCCCCGAGGCGAGCACACAGAGCATGGCGGCCAGCAGCGCGCCGCCCAGCACCTTGGTCCACCAGGGCCAGTAGCCCTTCAGCGAGATGATGCGGGTCAGTTCGCGCTCGGCGTCCAGCGGCCTCAGGTCCTCGTCCAGCACCCGGTGGGTCAGCGCGCTCAGATCGTCCAGCTGGCGCAGATCGCGGCTGTCCTCCGAACCCGTCTCCATCATCATCGTCAGCGGCCGGGCTCCGGGCGGCGCGTACTGGGCCTGAACGGTCCGTGCGGTGACGTCGACCGTCATATGGTCCATGCCCCAGTGCGCGGTGACCGCGACGATCGACGACTCGATGGCCCGGGTCTCCGCCCCCGCGAGGAACAACTCCCGCCCGTGGCGGAGCGCGAACCGCATACAGGCGACGGCGGTGCGCTCGTCCACGTCGTGCGGTTCGGGGAAGGCGTACCCCTCGAACTCCGTTCCGTACAGCCGGTCCAGCAGCGTCGACTCGTTGTCCCGCAACCGGGCCAGCTGCTCGCGCCGCGCCCGCCGTCTGGCCAGGAACGTGGTGCCGGACGCGTCGTCTGAGGACACGGGTGCGCCCCTCCCCTGAGTAGCCACCGCCGACAGCGCGGAGAGCCGACAGCGCGGAGAACGGTGATGTGGTGATGTACCGGGACATTCTGCCCCTTGGGCGGTCGGCCGGGCGGCAGCGGAACGCCGCGCGTCACCGCACGGCGGCGACCCGGTGCGGTTCGCGCGGGCCGGTCCGCCGGACCGGGCGGCGAAGGCCCCCGGCGCGCGGCATGATGTCCGCATGAGCACCTCTGTCTCTCCCGCCGTACGTCTGGTCCGCGGCGACATCACCGACCAGTCCGTGGACGTCATCGTCAACGCGGCGAACTCCTCGCTCCTCGGCGGCGGCGGGGTCGACGGCGCCATCCACCGGCGCGGCGGACCCGACATCCTCGCCGCCTGCCGTGAACTGCGCGCCTCGCACTACGGGAAGGGGCTGCCCACCGGGCAGGCCGTCGCCACGACCGCCGGACGCCTCGACGCGCAGTGGATCGTGCACACGGTCGGCCCGGTCTTCTCCGGCGCCCAGGACCGCTCCGCCCTGCTCGCCTCCTGCTACCGCGAATCCCTGCGCCTGGCAGCGGAGTTGGGGGCCAAGTCCATCGCGTTCCCGGCGATCTCCACCGGTATCTACGGCTGGCCGATGGACGACGGGGCCCGGATCGCGGTGCGCACGGTGCTGGCGGAGACCGTGGAGCCGGTCGAGGAGGTGCGCTTCGTGCTCTTCGACGCGCACGCGTACGTGGAGTTCGAGGAAGTCCTCGCGATGCGCGGCTGAGCGGGCTCCCGGGGTGGTTCCCGGGGGCGGCTCCGGCGTCGCGAGGCCCATGTCGGATTTCCGCCAGCCAGGCCCCTGACCGGTGACCCATCCTGGAACCATGCACACCGACACCGAGCGCTGCGTGCGGGCCGTCCAGTCCAAGGACGCCCGCTTCGACGGCTGGTTCTTCACCGCGGTCCTGACCACCCGGATCTACTGTCGCCCCAGCTGCCCCGTCGTGCCGCCCAAGGTCGCCAACATGACCTTCTACCCGAGCGCCGCGGCCTGCCAGCAGGCGGGCTTCCGGGCCTGCAAGCGGTGCCGCCCCGACACCAGTCCCGGTTCCCCCGAGTGGAACGCCCGCGCCGACTCGGTCGCCCGCGCCATGCGCCTGATCCGGGACGGGGTCGTCGACCGAGAGGGCGTGCCCGGGCTCGCCTCCCGGCTCGGCTACTCCGCCCGCCAGATCGAACGCCAGCTGCTGGCCGAGCTGGGCGCGGGCCCGCTGGCCCTGGCCCGCGCCCAGCGCGCGCAGACCGCCCGCCTCCTCATCGAGACGACCGAACTGCCCATGGCCCAGGTGGCGTTCGCCGCGGGCTTCTCCTCGATCCGCACCTTCAACGAGACGGTCCGCGAGGTCTTCGGCCTGGCCCCCGGCGAACTGCGCACCCGCGCCGCCCGGGGCCCGCGGGCCACCGCCGTACCGGGCGTCATCGCCCTCCGCCTGCCGTACCGGGCTCCGCTCAACCCGAGCAACCTCTTCGGTCACCTCGCCGCGACCGCCGTCCCCGGCGTGGAGGAGTGGCGCGACGGCGCGTACCGCCGCACCCTCACCCTCCCGTACGGACACGGCGTCGTCGCCCTCGCCCCGGCCCCCGACCACATCGCCTGCCGGCTCTCGCTCACCGACCCCCGCGACCTCACCCGGGCCATCAGCCGGTGCCGCTGGCTCCTCGACCTGGACGCGGACCCGGTCGCCGTGGACGCCCAGCTGCGCACCGACCCGCTGCTCGCCCCGCTGGTCGACGCGGGCCCGGGCCGCCGGGTGCCCCGTACGGTGGACGGCGCGGAGTTCGCGGTACGCGCGGTGCTCGGCCAGCAGGTCTCCACCGCCGCCGCCCGCACCCACGCGGCCCGCCTGGTTACCGCCCACGGAGTGCCGGTCGAGGACCCCGAGGGCGGCCTGACCCACCTCTTCCCGACGCCGGAGGCCCTGGCGGGCCTCGATCCGGAGGCCCTGGCCCTGCCGCGCACCCGGCGCACCACCCTCACCACGCTCGTCGCCGCCCTCGCCGAGGACCGGCTGCGGCTCGACACCGACACCGACTGGGAGCGGGCCCGCACCGAGCTGGCCGCGCTGCCCGGCTTCGGCCCCTGGACGGTCGAGTCCATCGCCATGCGGGCCCTCGGCGACCCCGACGCCTTCCTCCCCACCGACCTGGGCATCCGCCGGGCCGCCGAGCGCCTCGGGCTGCCGGCCACCCCCGCCGCCCTCACCGCACGGGCCGCCGACTGGCGCCCCTGGCGGGCGTACGCCGTGCAGTACCTCTGGACGGTGGACGACCACCCCATCAACCACCTGCCCGCCTGAAGGAGACCCCCATGACCGCCCTGACCCCCGCCACGACCCCCGTCGCCGCGACCAAGCAGCACACGGTTCTCGACAGCCCCTACGGCCCGCTGACGCTCGTCGCCACCGACGGCGTCCTCTCCGCCCTCTACATGACCGACCAGCGCCACCGCCCGCCCGAGGAGACCTTCGGCGTACCCGACCCGGAGCCCTTCGCCGAGGTGATCCGGCAGCTCACGGAGTACTTCGCCGGAGACCGCACCGCCTTCGACCTGCCGTTGAACCTCGCGGGCACCCCGTTCCAGCGGAGCGTCTGGGCGGAGCTGCTGAAGATCCCGTACGGCGAGACCCGTACGTACGGCGAACTGGCCGAGGAACTGGGCAAACCGGGCGCCTCACGGGCCGTCGGCCTGGCAAACGGCAAGAATCCGGTCGGGATCATCGTGCCGTGCCACCGGGTGATCGGAGCCTCCGGGAGCCTCACCGGATACGGCGGCGGCCTGGACCGCAAGCAGCGGCTGCTCGCGTTCGAGAGCGGCGGTACGGGGGACGGGGCGCAGGCCCTGTTCTGAGCGCGGGCGGGGGAGCGGTCCCGGACGCGGTCCCGGGCCGGACGCGGGCGGGGGCGTACCGAAGCCGGTACGCCCCCGTCTCTCCGCGCGCTCTCCGCGCGCCCGCGCACCGGCCTCAGCCGGTGAAGATCTCCACAGCCGTCCAGACGGCGAGGCCCAGCATGCAGATCCCGCCGATGCGCTGCACGGTCTTCAGCGGTACGCGCTTGGCGATGAACTTCCCCGCGAGCAGCGCCAGCGCCGACACCGACATCAGGGCGGCGGCCGAGCCGAGCGCCGTGGACCAGGCGCCGTTGCTCGCCGCGAGGTTGGCCGTGGTGATCTGCGTCAGGTCGCCCCACTCGCTGATGAAGACCGCCATGAACGCGGTCGAGTAGACCGGCCAGAAACCGGTCACGGTCTTCACCTCGGTCTCCTCGTCGTCCCCGCCGCTGCCGCGCAGCAGGAGGAACGCGCCGAGCGCGAAGAGCGAGGCCGAGACCAGCTTGACGATCCAGTCGGGCAGCAGGCCGATGAGGCCGCCCGCACCCACGGCGATGGCGACGTGCACGATGAACGCGGACGAGGTGCCGAACCACACATAGAGCGGCCGCATCCGCGTGCCCATGGCCAGCGACGCGAACATCGTCTTGTCGGGGAGCTCCGCGAGGAAGATCAGCCCGAAGGCGGTGATGATCGCCAGGGGGTCGAGGTGCATTCCGGGTGGCTTTCTGTTCGAGCCGGGCCCCGGATCTTCGCGAAGCGCCGCTCGGGCTCTTTCGGAGGACCACTCGGCCCGGCATGACGGCAGCGCCCACAGGACGTGGACGTGTCATACAGGACCGAAGGTCTCGCCCGCCCGTGGAGCCCTTCGACAGGACTCACGAGCCCGGCCACCGGGAACCCGAGGGCTCCAGTATGTCGACGACCGGTTTGCGGGGCTACTCCCCTTCGCAGCCGTCAACACTACCCCACCCGGCCGGGCGAGGGCGCTGGTGTTCGATCCGTGGGCGCCTCGGTAGAGTCGTGATGATCACCCGTGCCACCGGTGGTCCACTCCACATCACCCACCGCGACGGGAAGTGCCCCCATGAGCCGCCGCCCCCGCAAGGACGTGCCCGCCCAGAGCGTCCCCCGGCCCACCGTCAGCGTCTGCCGGGGCTGCTGCTGCGGCACCGAGAAGATCCCCGGCGTCGACCACGCGGCCCAGCTGGCCCGGCTCCGCTCCGGCCTGGAGGGCGCCGCCACCGTACGGGCGGTCGAGTGCCTGGACGCCTGCGAGCAGGGCAACGTGATCGTCGTGCAGCCCTCCGCCGACGGCCGGCGCGCCGGGGGCCGGCCGGTCTGGCTGGGCCTGGTCAACGACGAGCACGCCGAGCAGGACATCGTGACCTGGGCGGCGGCCGGCGGCCCGGGCCTCGCGGACGCCCCGGACATCCTCGACCTGTACGTCTTCAAGCCCTCGCGCCGGATCTCGGCGGGCCTGGACGGCTGAGGCCCGGAACGGTCCAGCGGCCCACCCGCCCGCCGTCACAGGCCCTGGGCCAGCCGGTGGAGGCGCAGGGCCAGCTGGATCTCCAGCGTGCGGCGGTGACGAGGGCGGTACGCCCCCTGAGGTCCACGGCCCCGGCGTCCGGCGCCGGGGAACCGGGCGCTGCGTGAAATCGCCTCGTCATGGCCGGAAAGGCTAGAGACGCTCCGCCGGGCATCCCATGGCGTGGATCTCCACAGTGGGCGGGCGGGAAGTGGCGGACATCGCCACCCGCCGAACCGTGGGTGACGCCCGGGGCACCAGGGGCCACGGGAGGCTCACCACGACGAACAGGACGGAACGGGGCTCTCCGAAGTGGAGGGCCCCGTCAGGGGGGCGCGTGAAGCCGGCTGCGGCTACCGGCTCACCGGTCCAGGGGCAGCGGGCGAGCAGCTCGGCGGGGGAGGTGCCCTCCGGCGGCCTCGCGGACCTCGGCCGGCCGCTCGGCGGAGCTGGTCATCCGCGCGCGATCAGTCCCGCCCGCAGCAGGAGGCCCAGGCCCCAGTCGTCCACCCCGCAGTTGTCGGACACCACCCTCAGCCCGCCTGTGCCCCGCTCCAGCAGAGCGTGGATCAGCACACCGGGTATGCCGCACAGCCCGAAACCGCCCACCGCAAGCGACGCCCCGCGCGCCACGCCCGCGACCGCGTCCGCCGCGTCGGCGACCACCTTGTCCCTGCTCATCCGTACCCCTCTCGCCGCATCGGCTGCGAGGAGACCAGGAACCCGCGACGGCCCGGCGATGGCGGCCGGCCACACATCGGCGCCGGACACGATGGTGGTCCCGACCGTCCGGCGCGTGCTCTTCGGGGAATGCGGCCCGCGCGCGGAACGTGCCGGGGTAGGGTCCGCGCATGGCCAAGGTGACCGTCAGTCTGGACGCCGAACTCGTCGTCGAAGTCATGGTGCTCGCGGGGGTCGGGAACCCTCAGGACGCCGTCGAACTCGTGGTGCGCGACTACATCGCGCGCGGCCACCGCACCGAGGCCGTGGTCGCCGAGCGCGAGGGTGCGGCGCGCGAGGTGGAGATCAAACCCGAGGCGCAGCAGGGCTGACCGCCCGCAGCCCCTTTCTCGCGACCTTCGCGCGACTACGCGACCGGCTCGCCGTCCTCCAGCTCCACCGGCCCGCCGCCGGAGGCCAGGACCGCCAGCGCCGCCCGTACCCGGTGGCGGAGCGCGCCGAGCAGAAAGCCGTCCAGATCGGCGGGCGCCACCAGCCGCCAGGACAGCAGTTCCTCCTCCTGAAGCCGGATCGCCGCCAGCTGGGCGGCGGTGAGCACCCCGCCGTCGTACACGTACGCCACGATCGGCGGCCGGCCCACGCCCCGCACCCAGTCCACGGCGAGCAGCCGTCCCGGGGCCACGTCGAGGCCGATCTCCTCCGCCGTCTCGCGCCGGGCACCCTGCCGGGGGCTCTCGCCAGTGTCCGACTCGACCGTCCCGCCGGGCAGCGCCCAGCCCTCGCGGTAGTTCGGCTCGACGAGCAGGATCCGCCCGTCCACGTCACGGAAGAGGGCGGCGGCACCGGCCAGGACCCGGGGGAGCCCGGCGATGTACGCGGCGTAGTCGGCATCGGGAGTCGTCACGGCCGACAGCGTAGTGGCCCGGTCCGGACCGCACGGCCGTGGACGGCCATGGGCAGATCAGGGGTCGTGCGGATAGGGTCGGGGCGGCGCGACTGCCTGTTCGAAAGCAAGGGATGCAAGGTGACGGACGGAGCAGATGTGGAGACCGCGCGCGTGCTCGTCGCGGCGGACAAGTTCAAGGGCTCGCTCACGGCCGTACAGGTCGCGGAGCGGGTGACGGCCGGGCTGCGGCGCGTCGTCCCCGGCGTGCGGGTGGAGACCCTGCCGGTCGCGGACGGCGGCGACGGTACGGTCGCGGCGGCGGTGGCCGCCGGATTCGAGCGCCGCGAGGCGCGGGTGACCGGCCCCCTCGGGGACCCGGTGACGGCGGCGTACGCGCTGCGCGGGTCCACCGCCGTGGTGGAGATGGCCGAGGCCTCGGGCCTCCAGCTCCTGCCCGACGGGGTGTTCGCCCCGCTCACGGCCACCACGTACGGCTCGGGCGAACTCCTGCGGGCCGCCCTGGAGGCGGGGGCCACGACGATCGTGTTCGGGGTCGGCGGCAGCGCCACCACGGACGGCGGCGCGGGCATGCTCGCCGCCCTCGGCGCCCGTTTCCTGGACGCGGACGGCAAGCCCGTCGGCCCCGGCGGCGGACCGCTCGCCGAGCTGGCCGAGGCCGACCTGTCCGGGCTCGACCCGCGCCTGGCGGACGTCGACCTGGTCCTGGCCAGCGATGTGGACAACCCGCTGACCGGGCCCAAGGGCGCCCCCGAGGTGTACGGACGGCAGAAGGGCGCGAGCGAGGAGGACATCGCGCTCCTCGACGCGGCCCTGACGCACTTCGCCTCGGTCCTGGGCCCGGAGACGGCCGCCCTGCCCGGCGCGGGCGCGGCCGGAGGCATCGGTTACGGGGCGCTCGTCGCCCTCGGTGCCCGCTTCCGCCCCGGCATCGAGGTCATGCTCGACGTGCTGGGCTTCGCCCCGGCGCTCGCCCGGGCCACGCTGGTCATCACGGGCGAGGGCTCGCTGGACGAGCAGACGCTGCACGGCAAGGCCCCGGCCGGGGTCGCCGCCGCCGCCCGCGCGGCCGGGATCGAGGTCGTCGCGGTCTGCGGCCGGCTCGCCCTGCCCACCGAGGCCCTGGAGAAGGCGGGCATCCGCCGCGCCTACGCCCTGGCCGAGCTGGAACCGGACCCGGCGGTGTCCATGGCCCAGGCCGGGCCGCTGCTGGAGCGGGCGGCGGAGTCGATCGCCCGGGACTTCCTGCTGCGGAGCTGAGGCGGAGCGCCGTACGGAGTGAACGGCGGGAGGGGCCCGGGGACAGACGCCGGGCCCCTCCCGTTTCCCGTTCCCGCTCCCCGCTCCCCTCTCC
This sequence comes from Streptomyces sp. SID14515, assembly GCF_010548505.1. NCBI lineage: Bacteria > Bacillati > Actinomycetota > Actinomycetes > Kitasatosporales > Streptomycetaceae > Streptomyces > Streptomyces sp. SID14515. The sequence goes on from NZ_JAAGMH010000143.1 coordinate 63,437, forward strand.
CCGCTCCCCGTTTCCCGTTCCCGCTCCTCGTTCCCGTTCTCCGTGTCCGTCCGGCGCTCACGCCGGCCCGGACGACAGCCTCAGGACGTCCAGCGCCAGCACCAGGTCGACCAGCTCGCGCGGCCGGGACAGCGAGCGCGCGGTCAGCCGCTCCAGCCGGCGCAGCCGGTTGAACACCGTGTTGCGGTGGCAGCGCAGCCGTACCGCCGCCCGCCCCACCGAACCCCCGCACTCCAGCCACGCCTCCAGCGTCCCCACCAGCACCGCGCGCTCCGCGGGGACCAGCGTCAGCAGCGGACCGAACACCTCCGCGAGGAGCCGGGCCGACAGCTCCGGCCGGCTCACCAGCAGGGCCGTCGGCAGCCGTTCGTCCAGCCGTACGACCTCCCGGGTGCCGGGCGCACAGGTCAGCAGCGCCGTGCCCGCGAGCCGCCGTGCCGTGCCCAGCTCCGCCAACGAGCCGACCACCGGACTCATGCCTCCCGGGCCCGCCCCGAGCTCCCCGAGCCGCGCCACCGCCCCGGCCGGGCCTTCCGCCCCCAGCAGCACCACCACGACATCCCCGGCACCGTCGCAGTCGCCGCCCCCGCCCGCGCCCCCGGAGCCGCACCAGCACCAGCGCGTCCCGTCCGCGTCCGAGCCGCCAGCGTCCGGGCCGTCCGCCTCCGGGTCCTCCGCGTCCGGGCCTACCGCGCCCGGGCCCACCACGTCCGGCCCCGCCGCCACCGCGGCCTCCGGCACGGGTGCGCCCAGCACCACCACCGCGTAACGCCCGCGTTCCGGCAGCCCGAGTCCGCGCGCCGCACGCTCCACCAGGTCCGGCCGCGCCCCGCCCGCCAGCAGCGGGCCGAGCAGCGCCCCGTACCGCGTTCCACGCCGCATCCGCCGCTCCGTCCCCGGGTCCGGGCGCACCTGATGACCGATGAGGATGCCACCGGCCGGACGGGCGGGCGCCCGCCCGTCACCGCGTCTGTGCGCGTGCACAACGAGGCCCCGCGTTCGCTGGTCGCCCGCATCGAGTCGGTCCCGCGCCGTGGACGCACGTCCCGCCCGGTGCTGGTCTGTGGCACCACACATGACGACAGACCCGCACCGATCAGCACCACAGGTGAACACGGGACGACAAGGCGGAAGGAGGAGGACGCATGGCAACGCTAGAGATCCGCGGGCTGTCCGTCGGCTACGGCCCGGTCCGGGCGCTGCGCGACATCTCCGTCGATGTGCCGGACGGCGGGATCACCGCCGTACTCGGCGGCAACGGCGCGGGCAAGACCACGCTGCTGCGGGCCGTGTCGCGGACCCTCGGCTTCCACCGCGGGACGGGCACCGGCACGATCCGGTTCGACGGCCGCCCCCTGGAAGGGCTGCGGCCCGCCCAGGTGGTGGCCGCCGGAGTGGTCCAGGTACCGGAGGGCCGGCAGGTCTTCGCCCGGATGACGGTGGCCGACAACCTGCGGGCGGGTGCCCTCGGGGCGCGCGGCGGACGCAAGGAGACGGGCGCCGCACTGGCCCGCGTCCACGAGCTGTTCCCGGTCCTCGCCGACCGCGCGCACCAGCGGGCCGGACTGCTGTCCGGCGGCGAGCAGCAGATGCTGGCGATGGGCCGCGCCCTGATGGCGGGCCCCCGGCTGCTCCTGCTGGACGAACCCTCGCTCGGCCTCGCCCCGCTGATGGCGGCCAGGATCGCCGAGACCGTGCAGGAGATCAACGCGAGCGGCACCTCCGTCATGCTCGTCGAGCAGAACGCGGCCATCGCGCTGCGGCTCGCCTCCACGGCGTACGTCCTCGACGTCGGCGAGGTCGCCCTGTCCGGGCCCGCCGACGAACTCGCCGCCTCCGACGAGGTCCGCCGCCGCTACCTCGGCGTCGTCGACGAGGACGCGGCGGCGGACGCCGACCCGACCGCCCGGACCCGCCGCACCCTGAGCAGGTGGTCCGCGTGACCACCACCGCCACGGCCTCCGCGCACAGCACCACGGCCGCTCTCGCCGTCGAGGACGTCACCGTCCGCTTCTCCGGACTGACCGCCCTGGACGGCGTCTCCTTCACCGTCGAACCCGGCAGTGTGCACGCCGTCATCGGGCCCAACGGCGCGGGCAAGTCCACCTGCTTCAACGTCCTGTCCGGCGTCTACCGCGCCACCTCCGGACACGTCCGCCTCGGCGACACCGAACTGACCGGGCTCCCGCCGCACGCCATCGCGGACCTCGGGGTCGCCCGCACCTTCCAGAACCTGGCGCTGCCCCCGCACGCGACCGTCGCCGACAGCCTCCTCCTCGGCCGCCACCGGCTGACCCGCGCCGGGTTCCTCGCCACCGGCCTGCGGCTGCCCTCCGCCGCCCGGGAGGAACGACGCCACCGCGACCGGGTCCGAGAGATCGCCGAATTCATCGGACTGGCGGGGGAGTTGGAGCGGCCTGCCGGATCGCTGCCGTACGGGCAGCAGAAGCTCGTCGAGCTCGGCCGCGCTCTGTGCATGGAGCCGAAGGTCTTGCTGCTGGACGAGCCGATCGCCGGCATGACCGCGGACGAGCGCCGCCGTACCGCCGCCGTCGTGGCCGACGTACGCGACAGCCTCGGCATCTCCATCGTGCTGGTCGAGCACGACATGGGGGTGGTGATGCGGCTCGCGGACGCGGTGACCGTACTCGACTTCGGACGCAGGATCGCGGGCGGCACACCCGCCGAGGTCCAGAACGACCCGGCCGTCGTCCAGGCCTACTTGGGAGCACCTCAATGACCACGTTCGTCGAACTCCTCCTCGGCGGCCTGTCGATCGGCTCGGTCTACGCACTCATCGCGCTCGGCTTCGTCGTCATCTTCAAGGCCACCGAGGTCGTCAACTTCGCCCACGCCTCCCTGCTGTTGGCGGGCGGCTATGTCACCGCCGTACTCCACGACGACATCGGGTTCTGGCCCGCGCTGCTCGTCGGGATCGCGGGGGCCGCGTCCGTCGGGGCGGCCATCGAGTTCCTCGTGATGCGCCGCTACCGGGGCAGCGACCACAGCGTCCTGGCCATCGTCACCATCGGCGTCGACATCCTCCTGATCACCGAACTCACCCGCCGGATGGGGACGGACGTGCTCGCCCTCGGAGACCCCTGGGGCAACGAGGTCGTCCATATCGGCGGCGTCACCCTCGCCCAGACCCGTATCGCGGCCTTCCTCGCCGCCGGGCTGCTGATCACCGTGTTCCTGCTCGCCTTCCGCTACACCTCGTGGGGGGTGTCGATGCGGGCCGCCGCCGAGAACCCGCAGACGGCGGCGCTCATGGGCATCAAGCTGGGGCGGGTGTCGCTCGCCGCCTGGGCGGTCGCCGGAGCCCTCGCCGCCGTCGCCGCCCTCTTCCTCACCGTCTTCCCGACCCCCGGCCTGGAGCGCGCCACCTCGCTCGCCGCGCTCAAGGCGTTCCCCGCCGCGATCCTCGGCGGACTCGACTCCACCACCGGGGCGCTTGCCGGCGGACTGATCGTCGGCGTCACCGAGTCGCTCGCCACCGGCTACCAGAGCGACCTCTCCTTCCTCGGCCGGGGCATCGGCGACCTGGCGCCCTACCTGGTGATGGTGGCGGTCCTGCTGATCCGGCCCGCGGGACTCTTCGGCACGAAGGAGCTGGCCCGTGTCTGACACCACCGCCGAAGCCGCCCCCGAAGCCCCCACCGCACCCGCCGCCGCACGCGGCGACCGCGCGGACAGCCTCACCGAACGGCTGCGCCGGCCCCGTACGTACGCCGTCCTCGCCGGCTCACTCCTGCTCCTCGTCCTCCCGTTCTACCTGGACCGCTTCTGGCTCCAGGCCGGACTGTTCGCGATGGCGGCGGCGATCGGCGCCATCGGGCTCAACATGCTCACCGGCGCCACCGGCCAGCTCTCCATGGGGCACGCGTTCTTCCTCGCCGTCGGCGCGTACGGCTACTGCGTCCTGGCGGGGGAGAGCAGCACCGAGAACGGGCACACGCTGACCGGACTCGGGCTGCCCACCTGGCTGGCCGCGATCCTCGCCGTGCTGCTCGCCGGAGCGGCGGGCGGGCTTTTCAGCCCCATCGCCGGCCGGCTGCGCGGCGCGTACCTCGGTATCGCGACGCTCGCGCTGATCTTCATCGGGCAGCACGTCCTGTTCAACGCGGGCTCGCTGACCGGCGGTTACAACGGCCGGGCCGTACCGCCGCTGTCGCTGTTCGGCTTCACCTTCGACGACAGCGAACTCGTCGTCGCCGCCGTGCCGTTCGGCTCCTCGGAGAAACTCTGGTACGCGGGCCTGGCCGCGCTCCTGCTGAGCGCGCTGTTCGCCCGGGGAGTGCTGCGCGGCCGGCCAGGACGGGCCATGAACGCCATCCGCGACCACCGGATCGCCGCCGGGGTGATGGGCGTGCCGGTGGCCCGCTACCGGGCCGGCGTCTTCGTCCTGTCCTCGATGTACGCGGGCCTCGCGGGCGTTCTGCTCGCCCTGGTCTTCCAGCGGACCGTGCCCGAGTACTTCGGCATGATCCTGTCCCTCGAATACCTCGCCATGATCGTCATCGGCGGGCTCGGCAGCGTCGCGGGCGCCGTGATCGGCGCCGCCTTCGTCTCGCTGCTCCCGCAGGTGTTCACGCACTACAGCGACTCCCTGCCGCTGGTCTCCGCCCCCGGTACGGGCGGTCTGGCACCTGGTGAGGCGTCCCGCTATCTGTACGGCGCCGCGGTGGTCGCGGTGGTCCTGTTCCTGCCCGGCGGCCTCGCCCGCCTCGGCCTCGCCCGTACGAAGAAGCCGAAGGCTCCGAAGAATCCGGCTGTTCCGAAGCAACCAGCGGCTCCGAAGAATCCAGGGGAGAAGTCATGAAACTGAGAGTGCTCACGGCCGTGGTCGCGACCCTCGCCGTCACCCTCGTCGGGTGCAGTGGCAAGGCGACCGACTCCAAGGCGAACGAGGAGGGCGAGGGCGGCGTCAAGACCGGACCCGGGGTCTCCTCCTCGACGATCTCCCTCGGTGTGCTGACCGACATGACCGGCGTCTACGCCTCGCTCGGCAAGAGCGTCACCCAGGCGCAGCAGCTGTGGGTCAAGCAGACCAACGACGAGGGCGGCATCTGCGGCCGGAAGATCGAACTGACGGTCCGCGACCACGGATACGACCCGCAGAAGGCGATCGCCGCGTACACCGAACTGGAGCCGAAGGTGCTCGGCTTCGCCCAGTTCATCGGCTCCCCGTTCGTCGCCGCCGTGGAGCAGCGCATCGACGGCCAGGACAAGGGTCTCGTGCTGCCGCAGGCCTGGTCGGCGAACCTGCTGGGCTCCCCGTACATCCGGGTCATCGGCGCCACCTACGACGTCGAGACGATCAACCTGATCGACTACCTCCTCGCCGAGAAGCGCATCGCGAAGGGCGACAAGATCGGTCATGTCTACTTCGAGGGCGACTACGGCGAGAACGCGCTCGTCGGCTCGAAGCACGCGGCGAAGGAGGCCGGTCTCACCGTCGTCGAGCAGAAGATCAAGCCGACCGACAACGACATGACGGCCCAGGTCGCCGCGCTCAAGCAGGCCGGGGTCAAGGCCGTGATCGTCAGCGCCGGTCCGCGCCAGGCGGCCTCGCTCGTCGGCGTCGCGGCGGCCACCGGCTTCGACGTCCCGGTCGTCGGCAACAACTCGGCCTTCGCGCCACAGCTGTTGAAGACCCAGGCGGGCCCCGCCCTGCTCAAGGACTATTACGTCGCCTCCTCCACACTGCCCATCGGCGACCCGGGCGACGGCCCCGCCAAGCTCGCCAAGGAGTACGCCGCCCAGTACCCGAAGGACGTCCTCGACAACGGCGTCGTCGCCGGTTACACATCGGCCTCCGTGTTCGGCGAGGCGCTGTCGAAGGCGTGCGACGACAAGGACCTCACCCGCGAGGGCATCGACAAGGCGCTGCTCACGATCAAGGAGTACGGGACCGAGTTCGGGGTGTCGCACGACTTCTCGGACCCGAAGGCGCCGTCCACCCGGGAGAGCGTCATCATGAAGCCGGACGCGGGCGTCTCCGGCGGTCTGAAGGTGGTCCGGCCGGCCGAGGTCGCCGCGGCGGCCGAGTCCTTCACCGTCGGTTCCTGAGCCCGGACATGTCTGACGGAGGTCTGACCGGGGCCGCCCGGTCAGACCTCCCGGCCGTCCATCCCGATGTACCGGAAGCGGCCCCGCTCCACGCGGTAGATGAAGACCCCGGTCCCGGTGTACATCCCGTTGGCGGACTCGAAGGCGTAGCTCTTGGACACGCCCTTGTACGAGGTCGTCCGCAGCGCGGGCAGCAGGTCCTGGCGGCTCACCGTCTCCCGGCCCAGCCCCTCGGCGCAGGCGGCGATCAGCCCGACCGCGTCGTACGCCTCCGCGGCGAACAGCGGCGGCGCGCCGTCGAAGCGCCCCCGGTAGGCGGCGGCGAACGGATGCACCGAGGGTACGGAAGCGGGGTCCGCGGCCGTCGAGACGACCAGCCAGCCCGCCGCGGCCTCGCCCGCCTCCGCCAGGAACCGCGGGTCGTGCACGGCCTGGGTGCCGATCTTCGGGCCCAGGAACCCGGCCCTGGTCAGCGACTTCGCGAACCGTCCGGCGTCCCGCCAGCCGCCCCCGTACACCACCGCCCCCGGCCGCTTCGCGGCGATCCGCTCGGCCTCGGCGTCCAGGTCCCGTGAGCCCTCCCGTACGGTCTCCGCGAGCACGGTGCGACCGTTGCCGCGCAGCCCCGTGTCCAGGAAGCGGGTGGTCTGCCGGCCGTACTCGGTGCCGTCGTCGACCAGCGCGACCCGGTCGATCTCGTACGCCCCGAGGAACTGGGCCACCGGCAGCATCTGCATGTCGTTGCGCGGCCGGGCGCACAGGAAGATCCGGTTCAGGTGCCGGATGTCGCCGTCGACCACGCTGAGCAGCGGCAGCGCCGCCTCGTCGTACGCGACCAGCGCCTCCCGGGCCGCGTCCGTGCCGGTCGCGCCGATCGCGGCCACCAGGAGCGGGTCCTCGGCGAACCGGCGCACCGCCGCCTTCGCCCGCTCCTCGTCGCCCCCGTCGTCGACCGTGGTCAGCCGCAGTGTGAACGGCGCGTCGCCCCGGGCGTTGTGCTCCGCCACGGCGAGCCGCGCCGCCCGGTCCTGCCCCTTGCCGACGGCCGCCGACGGGCCGCTGAGATCCGCCTGGAGCCCGATGTGCAGCTCCGGGCGGGCGGCCTTCCCGTCCTTCTCGCCCTCGCCGCCCGGGTCCTTGTCGTCGCCGGAGGAGACCAGCCACGCGGCGGTGCCGCCCGTCGCCGCGAGGGCCGCGCCCCCGGCGACGTACGAGAGGAAGCGGCGACGGCCGACCGGGGCCGGCACGGCGGTGGTGTCCCGCCCACCGGCCCCCGTCCCGGTGCCCGTGTCCGGGCCGCCGTCCGGGCCGCTGCCGGATCCGGCGTCCAGGCTCGTCGCGTCGATGTCGGGCAGCGCGAGCATCCGCGCCGAGCGCTCGGCGATCAGATGGGTGACCGGACCGGGCAGCCAGCTGCCGCCCGACAGGTCCTCGGCGAACGCCTGCCGGATGTCCGCGGCCGTCGGACGGTCCTCGGGGGCCTTGGACAGGCACGCTTCGACGACCGGGCGCAGCCCGGGCGGCAGCGCGCCCAGCTCCGCCGGGTCGTGCACGGTGCGGAACAGCATCGCCTCCACCGGACCGGTGCCGAACGGCCGCCCGCCGGTGGCCGCGTACACCAGGACGCAGCCCAGCGAGAAGACGTCGCTCGCCGGGCCGATCCGTCGGCCCTGCGCCTGCTCGGGCGAGAGGAAGCCGGGGGAGCCGACGATGACGTCCGTCGCCGTGAGGACGGTGTCGTCCAGGGCCCGCGCGATCCCGAAGTCGATCAGCCGGGGCCCGTCGAGCCCCAGCAGCACATTGCCGGGCTTGACGTCCCGGTGCACGAGCCCCGCCGCGTGGACGGCCTCCAGCGCTTCCGCGAGCATCGAGCCCAGCGCCCGCACTCCGCGTTCCGGCAGCGGCCCTCCGCCGCCGACCGCCTCGCTCAGGGCGGGCCCCGGCACGAACTCGGTGGCCAGCCACGGGGCCGGCGCCTCGGTGTCGGCGTCGACCACCGGCACCGCCCACCGGTTGCGCACCTGCCGGGCGATCGCCACCTCCCGCCGGAAGCGGGCCCGGAAGGCGGTGTCGTCGGCGTACTCCGCGCGGATCAGCTTGATCGCCACCAGCGCGCCGCCGGGCGACCGGCCGAGCAGCACCACACCCATGCCGCCGGCGCCGAGCCGGCCGAGGATGCGGTACCCGGCGATGCGTGCCGGGTCGGCGGAACGGAGCGGTTCCATCAGGGGTCAGTGCCTTTCGTCCGGGCCCGCGGTCACTTCAGTTCCAGCTCGACGCGGTAGAGCACCTTGGCGCCGCCCTCGGCGGCGATCCGCAGCAGATCGCTGTTCTGGTAGCCCTTCGCGCCCTTCACGGACACGGCGGTCGTCACCGGGCCGATCCGGGACTTGGTCCACACATAGTCCTGGACCCCGCCGGATCCGGGGCCGGTGTACTTCCCCGCCTCGAAGAGCGAGGCGTCCGCGTTGCGCACGTCCTTCTGGTCGAACTGGAGCGACATCAGACCGCTGAGGCGCTGCCCGCCGCCCAGCTCCTGCTGCGGGCAGCGGAAGCTCTCCTGGACGGTGTCCTTGATCTCCTTGTCGGCGCCCGCCTCGCTCCGGTGCACGGTCACGGTCACCGCCCCCTGGACCCGGCCCTTGCCGTCCTGCGCCGGGATGTCGAGCCGCCGCGTGAAGCTGTCCAGCACGCCGGAGGGCAGCGCGGAGCGGGTCCAGACGCAGGAGTCCGGGAGCACGGTCCAGCTGCCGGCGCTCTCGTACGGTGTGTGCCGGACCATGCCGGCCGTCCAGTCCGTCTCACCGAGCGCGGCGTTCCGCGTCAGCTTCCGGGCCTGGGCCGCGGTCTTCGGCACCCGCTCCGGGTCCGGCGTGAAGTCGTAGGCGCTGGGCAGCGCCCCCGGCAGCGTGGACTGCTTCGGGTCCGGCTTCCCGGTCGCCCCGGTCTTCTCGCCGTCGGTCGCCGGGCCGCCCTGCTTCGCCGATCCGCTCGGCTTCGGGTCGGGCCGGTTCTCGCCCTTCGACCCCGACCCACCACATCCGGCCAACAGCACCCCCGCCGCCGCGACCGCCGCCACGCGTGTCCCCACCAGCATCAGCTTCATCTCGGACCCCCCTGATCCCCTGCGCCGCGCCCCGGCCGGAAGGGGCCGGGCGTCGGTTGCGAGGTGATTCTAGAAGCGGATAGCGCCACGGTGACGGGAACCCCGTACTCACCTCGCTGCCGAAACTTCTCAGCCACCGGGAGGGCTTCGCCTCTGGCGGCCCGCCGCGCGCGGTGGTAGGCGGCGCCGAGCGGGCCCTCCTGACCGGGCGCGAACGCACGAGGGCCCGGATGCCGGGGAGCATCCGGGCCCTCGCCCTGTTTCGCTGTCTGCCGCTACGGCAGCTGTGCCGCCCGCGCCTCGCGCCGGTTGTCACGGAACGTGTTCACCCGTCGCGCCGTGGCGAACAGCGGGATCACCGCGCCGAGCACCACCTGGAGCGCGCAGCCCGTCTGGAGCAGCAGCTGACCGCCGGGCGCGTCGAACGCCCATGCGGCGAGCAGGCCCATCGCGGCCACGATCCAGCCGAGCATCGCCACCGCGAGGATGCCCCGCGGCTTGGGGTACTCCACCCGGCTCACCATCAGCCATGCCACGCCGACGATCGCGAGCAGCGTCGGGATGAAGGGCAGCTCCAGGAGCACGATCGAGACGACCGTCAGCGCTCCGAAGGGGCTCGGCATGCCCTGGAACATGCCGTCCTTCAACGTCACACAGGAGAATCTGGCAAGCCTGAGCACCACCGCCAGCAACACGACGATCGCCGCCAGCGCCGACACCCGCTGATGGGCGTCGTCGGCGACCATGCCGTACACGAGCACGAAGTAGGCCGGCGCGAGCCCGAAGCTGATGAGGTCCGAGAGGTTGTCCAGCTCGGCGCCCATCGGCGAGGAGCGCAGCTTGCGCGCCACGAGTCCGTCGAACAGGTCGAAGATCGCGGCCATCAGCATGAGGATCACGGCGGTGGCGGCCGAGTGCCGGGCCATGCCCGTCTCGTCGCTGCCCGTGAGGTGCGGGATCAGAATGCCCGTGGTGGTGAAGTACACCGCCATGAACCCGCACGTCGCGTTACCGAGCGTGAGCGTGTCCGCTATCGACAGCCGCATCGACAGCGGCATGTCCTCCGCGCCGTCGGCGTCGTTCGCCTCGTCCGCCTCCGGCAGCCAGCCGGCCTTGGTATCAGGATCAATCACGGTCAATTCGAGTCACCCCCGCGGTGGTGGCCTGACCGACCTCGACCGCGACATCGATACCCTCCGGGAGGTAGATGTCCACGCGCGAGCCGAAGCGGATCAGGCCGATGCGCTCGCCCTGCTCCACCTTCGTGCCCTGGGGGAGGTACGGCACGATCCGACGGGCGACCGCTCCCGCGATCTGCACCATCTCGATGTCGCCGAGCTCGGTGTCGAAGTGCCAGACAACGCGCTCGTTGTTCTCGCTCTCCTTGTTGAAAGCCGGAACGAACCCACCCGGGATGTGCTCGACCGACGTCACGGTGCCCGCCAGCGGCGCGCGGTTGACGTGGACGTTGAGCGGGCTCATGAAGATCGCGACGCGGGTGCGCCCGTCCTTCCACGGCATGATGCTCTGCACCACACCGTCGGCCGGGGAAATGACCCGGCCGTCAGTGATCTCGCGCTCGGGGTCACGGAAGAACCACAGCATGCCCGCCGCGAGCGCGGTGGTGGGCACAGCCACTGCCGCCCAGCGCCCCGACTTGCGGGCGCGGGCCAGGCTGAGGGCTGCGGTGGCGACGGTCGGCAGGAGCCACGGCGATGCTCCGCGGGCGATGCGGACCCCGCCGCGGGGTGCAGAGATAGGGCTGTCGGGCATGGATGACCTTCGTAGCGGATGATGCCGCGCTGGCAACGGGGGACGGCGGCTTTCCGGCGATGCTATCGGTTGCCGGGCGCAACTGGGCAAGCCAGCAGCCGAGTCGGACGGCGGAAAGGCACCCGCCGAGGATGACCCGGTGTGATGTTCTTCGCCACCAAATCACCTCGAAAGGGACAATCAGCCCTGGAATCGGTACTCCTCCAAGAGGCGCCGGCCAATGATCATTTTCTGGATCTCGGCGGTACCTTCACCGATCAGCAGCATCGGCGCCTCGCGGTAGAGGCGCTCGATCTCGTACTCCTTGGAGAAGCCGTAACCGCCGTGGATACGGAAGGCGTCCTCGACGACTTCCTTGCAGTACTCGGAGGCGAGGTACTTCGCCATCCCTGCCTCCAGGTCGTTTCGTTCCCCGGAGTCCTTTTTGCGTGCCGCATTCACCATCATCGCATGAGCGGCTTCGACCTTGGTGGCCATTTCGGCCAGTTTGAACTGGATCGCCTGGTGCTGGGCGATCGGTTTGCCGAAGGTGTGGCGCTGCTGTGCGTACGAAACGCCCAGTTCGAATGCACGCTGTGCGACGCCGCAGCCACGCGCGGCGACATTGACGCGCCCGACCTCGACGCCGTCCATCATTTGGTAAAACCCTCGGCCGGTCGTGCCCCCGAGGACGCGATTGGCCGGAATGCGCAGGTCGTCCATGATGAGCTCGGTCGTGTCGACGCCCTTGTAGCCCATCTTGTCGATCTTCCCGGGGATGGTCAGGCCGGGCCGGACCTCTCCGAAACCGGGCTCCTTCTCCACCAGGAAGGTCGTCATCGACTTGTGCGGCGCGGTCCCCTCGGGGTGGCCTTCGTCACTTCGGCAGAGAACGGCCACCAGATTCGAGGTTCCGCCGTTCGTCAGCCACATCTTCTGGCCGTTGAGAACATACTCCTCGCCGTCCCGGACGCCCTTCGACGAGATCGCCGAGACGTCCGAGCCGAGCGCCGGCTCGGACATCGAGAACGCGCCCCGCACCTCGCCGAGCGCCATCCGCGGCAGGAACGTGTCCTTCTGCTCCTGGGTGCCGTGCTGCTTGAGCATGTAGGCCACGATGAAATGCGTGTTGATGATGCCCGACACGCTCATCCAGCCGCGCGCGATCTCCTCCACGCACAGCGCGTAGGTGAGCAGCGACTCGCCCAGACCCCCGTACTCCTCGGGGATCATCAGCCCGAACAGGCCGAGTTCCTTGAGCCCCTCGACGATTTCCGTGGGGTACTCGTCGCGGTGCTCCAGCTGGGTCGCGACCGGAATGATCTCCTTGTCGACGAAATCCCGGACCGTGGCAAGGATTTCCCGCTGGATGTCGTTCAGACCGGCGGTCTGGGCGAGTCGCGTCATGGCTGCTTCTCCTGTGGCTTCACGCGGATGGCCTTAAGGCTTCACACAGTTACTTGGCGGGCGTAGGGCGGCCGGGCTGCTCCCCGCCGCGCTCCTTGATGTACGTCTCGGTGGGGACCATCACCTTGCGCCGGAACACGCAGACCACGGTGCCGTCCTGCTTGTAGCCCTTGGTCTCCACGTACACGATGCCGCGGTCGTTCTTGGACTTCGACGGGGTCTTGTCCAGCACGGTCGTCTCGCCGTAGATGGTGTCGCCGTGGAACGTCGGCGCGATGTGCTTGAGCGACTCGACCTCCAGATTGGCGATGGCCTTTCCGGAGACGTCCGGCACCGACATGCCGAGCAGCAGCGAGTAGATGTAGTTGCCGACGACCACGTTCTTGCCGAAGTCGGTCGTCTTCTCCGCGTAATTGCTGTCCATGTGCAGCGGATGGTGATTCATGGTCAGCAGGCAGAAGAGGTGGTCGTCGTACTCGGTGACCGTCTTTCCGGGCCAGTGCTTGTAGACGGCACCGACCTCGAACTCCTCAAAAGTGCGTCCGAACTGCATGATCAGGCCTCCGGGGCTTCGAACTTGGAGGTGCGCTGCATTCCGGCGGCCCGGCCCTTGCCCGCGATGACCAGGGCCATCTTGCGGCTGGCCTCGTCGATCATCTCGTCGCCGAGCATCGCGGAGCCCTTCTTGCCGCCCTCCTCGGAGGTGCACCAGTCATAGGCGTCGAGGATCAGCTCGGCGTGGTCGTAGTCCTCCTGCGAGGGCGAGAACACCTCGTTGGCCGCGTCGACCTGACCCGGGTGCAGCACCCACTTGCCGTCGAAGCCGAGAGCGGCGGCACGGCCGGCCACCTCGCGGTAGGCGTCCACGTCACGGATCTGGAGGAACGGGCCGTCGATCGCCTGGAGATCGTGCGTACGGGCCGCCATCAGGATGCGCATCAGGATGTAGTGGTAGGCGTCCGCCGGGTAACCGGGCGGCTGCTGGCCGACGACCAGGGTCTTCATGTTGATCGAGGCCATGAAGTCGGCCGGGCCGAAGATCAGCGTCTCCAGCCGGGGCGAGGCGGCGGCGATCTCGTCGATGTTCACCAGGCCCTTGGCGTTCTCGATCTGCGCCTCGATGCCGATCTTCCCGATCTCGAAGCCCATCGTCTTCTCGATCTGGGTCAGCAGCAGGTCCAGCGCCACGACCTGCTGGGCGTCCTGGACCTTCGGCAGCATGATGCAGTCGAGGTTCGGGCCCGCGCCCTCGACGACCGTGATGACGTCCCGGTACGTCCAGTGCGTCGTCCAGTCGTTGACCCGCACGACCCGGGTCTTGCCGCTCCAGTCACCGTTGTTCAGCGCGTCCACGATGTGGTGGCGGGCGCCCTCCTTGGCGAGCGGCGCGCAGGCGTCCTCCAGGTCCAGGAAGACCTGGTCCGCCGGGAGGCCCTGGGCCTTCTCCAGGAAGCGCGGGTTGGAACCCGGCACAGCCAGACACGAACGCCGGGGGCGCAGCCGGTTCACGGGGGTGGTGGGCGTGGTCATGCGGAGACCTCCAGAGGGTCGAGCTTGTTCGCTTTCCGGATCTCGTCGACGATACGGCCGATGATCTCCGTGATACCGAAGTCCTTCGGGGTGAAGACGGCGGCCACACCGGCTTCGATGAGCGCCGCGGCGTCGGCCGGCGGGATGATGCCGCCCGCGATCACCGGGATGTCCGGCGCCCCGGCCTCGCGCAGCCGGTGCAGCACGTCGGGCACCAGCTCCGCGTGCGAGCCGGAGAGGATGGAGAGCCCCACGCAGTGCACATCCTCGGCCAGCGCCGCGTCGGTGATCTGCTCGGGCGTCAGCCGGATGCCCTGGTAGACCACCTCGAACCCGGCGTCCCTGGCCCGTACGGCGATCTGCTCGGCGCCGTTGGAGTGCCCGTCCAGGCCCGGCTTGCCGACCAGCAGGCGCAGCCGTCCCACACCCAGGTCGGCGGCGGTACGGGTGACCTTCTCGCGGACCAGGGCGAGCGTGCTCCCCGGCTCCGCGGTGACCGCGACCGGGGCCGAGGAGACCCCGGTCGGCGCGCGGAACTCGCCGAAGACGTCCCGCAGCGCCCAGGACCACTCGCCGGTGGTGACGCCCGCGCGGGCGCACTCGACGGTGGCCTCCATCATGTTCTCGGTGCCCGCCGCGGCCTTCTTCAGCGCGGCCAGCGCCTCGGACGCCCGCGCCTCGTCGCGGTTGTCCCGCCACTCGTGCAGGGCGGCGACGACCCGGGCCTCGTTCTCGGGATCGACCGTCATGATCGCGCCGTCGAGGTCGGAGGTGAGCGGGTTGGGCTCGGTCGTCTCGTAGATGTTGACGCCGACGATCTTCTCCTCGCCGCCCTCGATCCGGGCCCGCCGGGCCGCGTGCGAGGAGACCAGCTCGGACTTGAGGTAGCCGGACTCGACGGCCGCCATCGCGCCGCCCATCTGCTGGATCCGGTCGATCTCCGCCAGCGACTCCTCGACCAGCGAGTCCACCTTGGCCTCGATGACGTGCGAACCGGCGAAGATGTCCTCGTACTCCAGCAGATCGCTCTCGTGCGCCAGCACCTGCTGGATCCGCAGCGACCACTGCTGGTCCCAGGGCCGGGGCAGGCCCAGCGCCTCGTTCCAGGCCGGCAGCTGTACGGCGCGGGCGCGGGCGTCCTTGGAGAGGGTGACGGCGAGCATCTCCAGGACGATGCGCTGGACGTTGTTCTCCGGCTGCGCCTCGGTCAGCCCGAGGGAGTTGACCTGGACGCCGTAGCGGAAGCGGCGCTGCTTGGGGTTGGCGATGCCGTACCGCTCGCGGGTGACGCGGTCCCAGATACGGCCGAAGGCGCGCATCTTGCACATCTCCTCGATGAAGCGGACGCCCGCGTTCACGAAGAACGAGATCCGGGCGACCACGTCACCGAACTTCTCCTCGGGCACCTGGCCCGAGTCGCGGACCGCGT
Source organism: Streptomyces sp. SID14515 (assembly GCF_010548505.1). Lineage (NCBI taxonomy): Bacteria > Bacillati > Actinomycetota > Actinomycetes > Kitasatosporales > Streptomycetaceae > Streptomyces > Streptomyces sp. SID14515. The sequence continues at coordinate 78,733 of NZ_JAAGMH010000143.1, forward strand.
CGAGCACCGCGATGGCGGTCGACATGGCGTACGCGATCTCCTGGACCGGGGTGGCCCCCGCCTCCTGGAGGTGGTAGCTGCAGATGTTGATCGGGTTCCACTTGGGGATGCGGTTGACCGTGTACGTGATCATGTCGGTGGTCAGCCGCAGCGAGGGCACCGGCGGGAAGACGTGCGTCCCGCGCGAGAGGTACTCCTTCACGATGTCGTTCTGCGTGGTCCCCTGGAGCTTGTCGGGGTCGGCCCCCTGCTCCTCCGCGACCACCTGGTAGAGCGCCAGCAGCCACATGGCGGTCGCGTTGATCGTCATCGAGGTGTTCATCTGCTCCAGGGGGATGTCCTGGAACAGCCGGCGCATGTCTCCGAGGTGCGAGACGGGAACACCGACGCGGCCCACCTCGCCGCGGGCGAGAATGTGGTCCGGGTCGTATCCGGTCTGCGTCGGCAGATCGAAGGCGACCGAGAGACCCGTCTGGCCCTTGGCGAGGTTGCGGCGGTACAGCTCGTTGGACGCCTCGGCGGTCGAGTGACCGGCGTACGTCCGCATGAGCCAGGGCCGGTCCTTCTGACGTTCGTTCATCGGAGAACCTCAGACGTTGCGGAAGCGGTTGATGGCGTCGATGTGCTGCTCGCGCATTTCCTGGTCGCGCACGCCCAGACCCTCGCGGGGGGCCAGGGCGAGGACGCCGACCTTGCCCTGGTGGAGGTTGCGGTGGACGTCGTAGGCGGCCTGGCCGGTGTCCTCCAAGGAGTAGACCTTGGAGAGGGTGGGGTGGATCTTGCCCTTGGCGATGAGGCGGTTGGCCTCCCAGGCCTCGCGGTAGTTGGCGAAGTGGGAGCCGATGATGCGCTTGAGCGACATCCACAGGTAGCGGTTGTCGTACTCGTGGGTGTAGCCGGAGGTGGAGGCGCAGGTGACGATCGTGCCGCCCTTGCGGGTGACGTAGACGCTCGCGCCGAAGGTCTCACGGCCGGGGTGCTCGAAGACGATGTCGACGTCCTCGCCGCCGGTCAGCTCGCGGATGCGCTTGCCGAGCCGCTTCCACTCCTTGGGGTCCTGGGTGTGCTCGTCCTTCCAGAACCTGTAGCCCTCGGCGTTGCGGTCGATGACCGCGTCCGCGCCCATGGCGCGGCAGATGTCGGCCTTCTCCGGGCTGGAGACGACGCAGATCGGGTTGGCGCCGCCGGCCAGGGCGAACTGGGTGGCGTAGGAGCCGAGTCCGCCGCTGGCGCCCCAGATCAGCACATTGTCGCCCTGCTTCATCCCCGCGCCGTTGCGCGAGACGAGCTGGCGGTACGCGGTGGAGTTGACCAGACCCGGGGAGGCGGCCTCCTCCCAGCTGAGGTGCTGGGGCTTGGGCATCAGCTGGTTGGACTTCACCAGGGCGATCTCGGCGAGCCCGCCGAAGTTCGTCTCGAAGCCCCAGATCCGCTGCTCGGGGTCGAGCATCGTGTCGTTGTGACCGTCGGAGGACTCCAGCTCGACCGACAGGCAGTGCGCGACGACCTCGTCGCCCGGGTTCCAGGCATTCACACCGGGCCCGGTACGCAACACGACGCCCGCCAGGTCGGACCCGATGACGTGGTACGGCAGGTCGTGACGCTTGGTCAGCTCGCTGAGCTTTCCGTAGCGCTCCAGGAAGCTGAACGTCGACACCGGCTCGAAGATCGACGTCCAGACGGAGTTGTAGTTCACCGAACTGGCCATCACGGCGACGAGGGCCTCGCCGGGGCCGAGTTCGGGCACCGGGACGTCGTCCAGGTGGATCGACTTGCGGGGGTCCTTGTCACGGGTTTCGAGACCCGCGAACATTTCCGCCTCGTCCTTGTGCACGGTGATCGCGCGGTAGGACTCGGGGAGGGACAGGGCCGCGAAGTCCGCGGCGGTGCTGTCCTGCGATTGGATCGCGTCCAGGATTTCCTTCACGGTGTTGCCTCCGGTGATGCGGCGTCGAGGGAACGCTTGAGGGGCCCTGCTGGCAGGGGAGTGCGGTGTGGAGGTGTTTGCCGTCGGTTCGGCGGGTGGAGCTCGGCTTTGCCCGGTGGAGCAAGAAGGGTGCCTGTGACGCAGGCGTCCGGGCGCGCAGCGCGGTGGTTGCGGGGACAGCCGGCGTACGTGTGAGGTCTCAGCACGCCGGCCGCCCGGACACCTTCAACGTATGGCACTCCGTGACACCTGACAAGGCACCCAGTGCCAACAATTTCTCTCACTTGTCATCCCGTGGGCACGCATGAGCAACACGATGGGTGTTACGGGACGTTCTGTCCTGCTGGCTGGCGGCTATCGGGCCGCGCGGTACACATACGGCGTCGTCGTGCCGAGCGCCGTGAAGCCGAGCCGGGCCAGGATCGGGGCCGACATGTCGCTCGCGTCGACCTGGAGGTAGCGGTAGCCGCGCTCGGCGGCGATCCGTGCCCGATACGTGACCAGCGCCCGGTAGACGCCCCTGCCCCGCCATTCCGCGACCGTGCCGCCGCCCCAGAGCCCCGCGAAGCCCGTGCCCGGGTACAGCTCCATCCGGGCCGAGCTGACCGGCTCCCCGTCGGCCAGCGCCACGAGCGCCATGAAGTCGTCCGGGGCCTCCTCCAGCCGCTTCACGACCTGGTGCAGGAGACGGGTCCCGTCCGTGCCGAACGCCCGCTCATGGGCCTGCGCCATCAGCTCCGCACCCGCCGCGTCCGTCACCGGGCGCAGCGTGACGCCTTCGGGGAGGACGACCGGCCCGGTCAGCAGCTCCGTGGGCGCGACCAGCAAAGTTTCCGGCGGATCCGGTACGAATCCGGCCGCCCGCAGCCGCTCGCCCAGGTCGGCGGGCCGGTCATGGGAGTAGAGCTTCCACTCGAACTCCTCGTGGCCGAGCGCGGCGCAGTGCTCGATCTGGGCCGTGATCGCCGCGTCGGCCCCGGCGGCGTCCAGCTCCGGGTCCGACCAGACGACGCCGTTCCAGTCGTCGGGCCCGCCCACCTGGCGTACGACGGGCCCGGCGCGCTCGACCCGCACGCCCGGCCCGTCGGGGCGGGCGTGCTCGCGCATCGTGCGGTCGTACAGGTCGCGTACGTCGTCGGTTCGCATGGGCGAACCGAACCACGGGCGCCGGGCCGCCGCGAACGGGTTTACGGGCGGGCGGCGAGGCCTCAGCGGTCCTCCGGAGCCTGCTCAGCGCTCCTTGAGAGCCTGCTGGATCGTCCGCATGACCTCGTCCAGCGGGGCGTCGGTACGCGCCACCGCGACGAGGACCTCGCCCTCCGTCGCGACCGTCGCGGCCGGGGCCCGCTCGGGCTCGGCCCCCGCGGTCCGGCCCGCTCCGATGCCCGTGCCGAAGGTGTCGCGCACGATCGCGAAGGCCCGGTCGAGCTGGGCCTCCACGTCGCCCTGGCCGCCCGCCCGCAGCCAGCGGCGCAGCACATGGTTGTGCGCGGTGACCACGGCGGACGCGGCGACCTCCGCGAGCAGCGGGTCGTCGTTGCCCACATGGTGGTCGCGCTCGTCGAAGTGGCCCAGGAGATAGCGGGTGAACAGCCGCTCGTAACGGGCCACCGACGCGATCTCGGCCTCCCGGAGGGTCGGTACCTCACGGGTCAGTTTGTAGCGGGCCACGGAGACGGCGGGCTTGGCCGCGTACATCTTCATGACTTCCTTGATGCCGCGGCAGACGGTGTCGAGCGGATGCTCGTGCGCGGGGGCGGCGTTGAGGACGGCCTCGGCCCTGACGAGGGTGTCGTCGTGGTCCGGGAAGATGGCCTCTTCCTTGGAGCGGAAGTGCCGGAAGAAGGTCCGCCGGGCGACGCCCGCGGCGCCCGCGATCTCGTCGACGGTGGTCGCCTCGTAGCCCTTCGTGGCGAAGAGCTCCATCGCGGCGGCGGCCAGTTCGCGGCGCATCTTGAGCCGTTGGGCGGCCGCGCGCGTCCCCGCGGTGGTCTCCGGGGCGTCGGTCGCGGCGGTGGCACGGGGTGACTTGGCGGGCTGGGACATGGCATGAACGTAACGCATCGATGCAGGAGAGCGCGCCTGCGGGGGCGGGCCGCCGGAGGGTCCCAGCAGCCCGCCCCACCCGGCTCCCGGGTCAGCGACGGGCATATTCGCGGAAGCCGCGCCCCGTCTTGCGGCCGAGGCAGCCCGCGGCGACCAGGTGCTCCAGCAGCGGCGCGGGCGCCAGGCCCGGGTCGCGGAACTCCTTGTGCAGCACCTTCTCGATGGCCAGCGAGACGTCCAGGCCGACCACGTCGAGCAGTTCGAACGGGCCCATCGGGTAACCGCCGCCCAGCTTCATCGCCGCGTCGATGTCGTCCAGCGAGGCGTAGTGCTCCTCGACCATCTTGATCGCGTTGTTGAGGTACGGGAACAGCAGCGCGTTCACGATGAACCCGGCCCGGTCCCCGCAGTCCACCGGGTGCTTGCGGATCCTGGCGCACACCGCGCGGACCGTGGCGTGCACATCGTCGGCGGTCAGGACCGTGCGGACGACCTCGACCAGCTTCATCGCGGGCGCCGGGTTGAAGAAGTGCATCCCGATCACGTCCTCGGGGCGCGCGGTCGCCCGGGCGATGGCGACGACCGGCAGCGAGGAGGTGGTGGTGGCGAGCACCGCGCCCGGCCGGCAGACCTTGTCCAGCGTCGCGAACAGCTGCCGTTTGATCTCCAGATCCTCGGCGACCGCCTCGACGGCGAGGTCGACCTCGGCGAACGCGTCCAGCGAACCGGCCGACGTGATCCGGGCCAGCGTCTCGTCCCGGGCCTCGGCGGTCAGCCGCCCCTTGGCCACCGAGCGCTCCAGCGACTTCGCGATCCGGCCCTTGGCGACATCCGCCTTCTCCAGGGTCCTGGCCGCCAGCACCACGTCGTAACCGGCCTTCGCGAAGACCTCCGCGATCCCGGACGCCATCGTCCCGGAGCCCGCGACGCCCACCGACGCCACCTCGCGGCCCGCACCGGCCTCGGCGCCGGCCGCCGGGGTCAGCGCGTCGGGCACCACGGTCTGGCCGCCCGGGGCGTCGTACGTGTAGAAGCCGCGCCCGGCCTTGCGGCCGGTCAGGCCCGCGCTGCTGAGCTGCCCGAGGACGGGGGCCGGGGCGTGCAGCCGGTCGTGGGACTCGGCGTACATGGCCTCCAGAACCGTACGGGCGGTGTCGATGCCGATCAGGTCCAGCAGGGCGAGCGGGCCCATCGGCAGCCCGCAGCCCAGCTTCATCGCGGCGTCGATGTCCTCGCGGGAGGCGTAGTTCGCCTCGTACATCGCGGCGGCCTGGTTGAGATAGCCGAAGAGCAGCCCGTCCGCGACGAACCCGGGTCGGTCGCCGACCGCCACGGGCTCCTTGCCGAGCTCCCGGGCCAGCGTGGTGACGGCCTCGACGGCGGGCGGCGCGGTCAGCACCGAGGAGACCACCTCGACCAGCTTCATCGCGGGCGCCGGGTTGAAGAAGTGCAGGCCGAGAACGCGCTCGGGGTGCTGGGACTCGGCGGCCAGCCGGGTCACCGACAGGGCGTTGGTGCCGGTCGCCAGGATCGCGGTCGGGGAGACGATCGCGTCGAGCTCCCGGAACACCTGCTGCTTGATCTCGTACGTCTCCGGCACCACCTCGATGACCAGCTCGGCCTCGGCGGCGGTGCCCAGGTCGTCGGAGGTGCGGAACCGGGCGAGGGCGTCGCCGCGCTCCTGCTCGGTGATCCGTCCACGGCCCACGGCCCGTGCGGTGGACGCTTCGAGGGAGGCGACGGCCCCCAGGGCGGCGGCCTCGCTGATGTCGATGCCGATGACCTCGCGGCCCGCCAGGGCCAGGACCTCGGCGATGCCGGTGCCCATGGTGCCGAGGCCGACGACGGCGATGGTGGAGAGAGGGGTGTCCATCACGGGACTCCAGGGTGAGTGACGACTGTGGAGCACGGCACGCGCGACCATGAGGGGAGGGCGGCGCGGGGCATGCGGAGGTTGAGTGTCGTGGTACTCGACGCAGGGCCGCTTGAGCGCGCCTGGTCGGAAGGTGACGGACTCTGTCCCGGAGTCGCGTCGCACGGAAAAGCCGAACCGACAAGCACTCCGGAGGCTGCGTCACCAGGCCACCGGAGCCTGCGGGGAGTGTGCCCCGCTCAGATGAGACTAACCGGCGAGTAACGAGCGCGCCACCCCTGGATCCTTGTGGCCTGGACCACATGAACTCCTCGATGACGGCCCGTACGGAGCGTGTCCGTCGATACGCTGAGCGTCATGGATGAGGAGTTCCGTTCACTCATGGACCGGCTGGAGCCCGAGGCGGCCGGATCGCCGCAGTACGCCCGGCTCGTCGCCGCCGAGGACCCGGAGGAGCTGGCCCTGGTCCTCGTGGAGCCGCACCGCCCCCTGTGGGCCCGCGAGCTGGCCGCCTTCCGGCTCGGCTGCGCGGGCGACCGGCGGGCCTTCGAGGCGCTGGTGCTCCTGCTCAACCACCGCGACCCCGAACGCTGCGTCTCCGCCGCCCACGCCCTGGCCCGCCTGAACGACCCCCGCACCCCGAGGGCCGCCGCCGCCCTCGCCACCAACGCGCTGCGCACCGCCTACGCCCTGCACCCGGTGCGCCTGCTGACCGACCTGCGGGCCCCCGAGTCGGTCCCCGCCCTGGTCGCCACCCTCCAACGCCTGCTGGCCCCCGGCGAACCGCACTGGCGCGTCGCCCTGGCCTGCGTCGAGGGGCTCGGCCGCCTCGCCGACGACCGCGCCCGGCCGGTCCTCACGGCGGCCCTGCCACACCCGCGCCTGGGCACGGCCGCGGCGGACGCGCTCAGCCGGCTGCCGGGGGAGTGAGCGGGCGGACGTAGCGCACCTCGGTCACGAGGGCCCCGCCCGCCGTGAACGTGTCCTCGGTTCCGTCCGGCCGGAACCCGGCCCGCTCGTAGAACCCGCGCGCCGCCACGTTGTCGCGGAGCACCCACAGCGCCATCTCCGGGTGGCCGGCGGCGACGGCACGGGCCGTCAGCTCGGCCAGCAGCGCGCGGCCGGTCCCGGTCCCGATGTGCTCGGGCAGTACGTAGATCGCGTACAGCTCGCATCCGGGGAGCGGGCGGCCCTCCGCGCGGTACGGGCCGGTGCAGGCCCAGCCGATCACCGCGCCGTCCGGCCGCTCGGCCACCACGTTGACGGACTCGCCGCGTTCGGCGAAGTACGTGCGCCGCAGCCCGGTCTCCTCGGCGATGTCCATCCGGTCCAGATACGGCTGCGGCAGCAGGCCCCGGTAGGCGTGCTGCCAGCCGCGCACCCGGATCGTGGCGACCGCCTCGCAGTCCTCGATCCGCATGTCACGGACCGTGGCGCCGGGCGGGTGCGGGGGAGTGGTGGAGTGCCTCATGCCGGGCCATCCTCGCCCACCCCCTCGCATCCCGCCCGCTGTTTTCGCCGGGACCGTCGGGGCGCTGGTGAAGCGCTCAGCGGCGGAAGCCGAGCAGGCCGTGCAGTCGGCTGCCCTTGCTGTTGTCCACCGACTGCGCCGCCGCCTTCTCGGCGGGCAGCGGCTTCGGGTCCGGGAGGGCGGCGCAGACCGCGTCCGCCTCGCCCCGGCCGCGCGGCACCGTGCCGTCGGTCAGATAGGCCGTCAGATGCTCGTCCAGACAGTCGTTGCCGCTCAGCGTGATGCCGTGGTTGCCGCCGCCCTCCTCCACGACGAGGCTGGAGCCCTTGAGCTTGCGGTGCATGCTGACCGCGCCGCCGTACGGGGTCGCCGCGTCGTCGGTGGCCTGGAGGATGAGCGCCGGGGGCAGCTGACGGTTGTTCACCGGGAGCGGCTGCAACGGCGCCACCGGCCAGTTCGCGCACGGCGCGTTGTACCAGGTGTTGTTCCAGGTCATGAACGGCGCCTTCTTGTGGATCCGGCGGCTGTCGTTGCGCCAGGTGCTCCAGTGCTCCGGCCAGCCGGCGTCGCGGCACTGGACGGCGGTGTAGACCGAGTAGCCGTTGTCGCCGCTCGCGTCGACCGCGCCGAAATTCTCGTACACCTCGACCAGCGCCTCGGCGTCCCGGTTCTTCACGTACGCGGCGAACGCCTCGGCGAGGTAGGGCCAGTAGCCGTTGTAGTACCCGCCGGGCAGGAAGGTGTCCTCCAGCTCGCTCGCGCCGACCGTGCCGCCCGCCGGCTCCCGCGCCACGTCCGCCCGCATCCGGTACCAGGCGGCCTCGACCGCCGCCGGGTCGGTGCCCAGGCCGTACGCGGCGTCGTGCTTCGCGACCCAGGCGGCGAAGGCCTTGTGGCGGTCGTCGAAGGCGTAGTCCTGGCCGAGGTTGCCCTCGTACCAGACGTCGTCCGGGTCGACGACCGAGTCCAGGACCAGGCGGCGCACGCGCTCCGGGTGGAGCTTGGCGTAGACCGCGCCGAGGTAGGTGCCGTAGGAGTAGCCGAAGTAGTTGATCTGCCGGGAGCCCAGCGCCCGGCGGATCACGTCGAGGTCCTTGGCCGCGCTGACCGTGTCCATGTACGGCAGCACATCGCCGTGCTTCTCGCCGCAGGCCCGGGCGAAGGACTCCGCCCGGTCGCGGTTGATCCGCTCCGCGCGGTAGGAGTCCGGCACCGAGTCCGGTCGCACCGGATCGAAGTGCCCGGGCAGGCAGTTCAGCGCCGGGGTGCTCTTGCCGACGCCGCGCGGGTCGAAGCCGATCACGTCGTACTGCGCGGCGACCTTCTTCGGCAGCGAGGACGCCACGAACCCGGCCATCGACAGACCGCTGCCGCCCGGACCGCCCGGGTTGACCAGCAGCGGGCCCTGGAAGGTCTTCGCGGTGTGCGGGACGCGGGACAGCGCGAGCGTGACCTGACGGCCCGACGGGCGGCGGTGGTCCAGCGGGGCGCGGACCTTCGCGCACTGGAGCGTCGGGTAGCTCTCGGTCGGACAGTCGGTCCACTTCAGCTTCGGGGCGGGCGGCGTGCTCGCCGGGGTGGCGGCGGCCGGGCCGGGCGCGGCGGTCAGCAGACCGGCGACGGTCGCACCGACGGCGACCAGAATTCCTGCACGTTTCGTCATGGGGCCTCCCGGAGTGGCGGGACGCGGCGCCGGATCACCGGTCCCCGCCGCATGCTCCCCGAATTCCCCGGCGGAAGGGCCCGTTCCGCGCGGAGTCGACCCGTACGGTCACGCCATCGGCCCCACCGGAGGCCCCACGGTCCTCACAGCAGGGTCAGCTGGGTGGGGCCGGGCTCCGGTGCGGCGGCGGGCATCGGTTCGATCCGCCGGGCCGCGCCCCGGTGCGCCGGGCCGATCCCGAACTCGTCCGCCAGCTCGTGCACCTGACGGGTGATCCGGCGCTGGTACCAGGTGGGGGCGTACGCCCCGTCCGCGTACATCCGCTCGTAGCGCTCCACCAGCTGCGGATGGTGCTGCCCCAGCCAGTGCATGTACCACTCGCGCGCGCCGGGGCGCAGATGCAGCACCAGCGGGGTCACCGAGGCGGCGCCCGCGCCCGCGTCCGCGACGGCGGCGACGGTGGCGCGCAACTGCTCCGGGCGGTCGCCGAGGAACGGGATGACCGGGGCCATCAGGACCGAGCAGCCGATGCCCGCGTCGGTGAGCGCGCGCACCACGTCCAGCCGGCGTTCGGGCGAGGGCGTGCCCGGCTCGACCGTCCGCCACAGCTCCCGGTCGGTGAAGCCGACGGAGACCGAGACGCCGATCTCGGCGACCTCCGCGGCCTGCCGCAGCAGCTCCAGGTCCCGCAGGATCAGCGTGCCCTTGGTCAGGATCGAGAAGGGGTTCGCCCGGTCGCGCAGGGCGGTGATGATGCCGGGCATGAGCCGGTAGCGGCCCTCGGCCCGCTGGTAGCAGTCGACGTTGGTGCCCATCGCGACGTGCTCGCCGCGCCAGTGCCGGGAGGCCAGCTCCCGCTGGAGCAGCTCGGCGGCGTTGACCTTGACGACGATCTGCGAGTCGAAGCCGATGCCGGTGTCCAGGTCCAGATAGCTGTGGGTCTTGCGGGCGAAGCAGTACACACAGGCGTGCGTGCAGCCCCGGTACGGATTCACCGTCCATTCGAACGGCATCCGTGAGGCGCCGGGCACCCGGTTCAGGATCGAACGGGCCCGGATCTCGTGGAAGGTGATTCCCCGGAATTCAGGTGTGTCGAACGTGCGCGTGGTCACCGCGTCCGCGGCGAAGAGCGCGCTGTCCCCGGTCGTGGGGTTCTTCTCGACCAGATGGTCCCAGCGCATGGACGCCTCCTCGGTAGCACTGACCGCAGAATAGAACACTTGTTCCCTTGATCGTGCGAGGCAGGCCCCGCGACTACCGTGTGGACCCTGGAGGAACCGCTACGTGACCGGGAGGTCCCGACCATGGCCAGCAAGTTCACCGAGCTCGCGATCGACTGCGCCGACCCCGTCGGCCTCGCCCGCTTCTGGTGCGCGGTCCTCGGCTACGAGGTGCAGGACGAGGACGAGGACGACGGCGTGGTCATCATCGGCTCGCCCGAGGTGCCCGAGGGCAAGAACCGCTCCGGCCCCGTGCCACCCGCGTTGACCTTCGCGCGGGTGCCCGAGGGCAAGACCGTCAAGAACCGGCTCCACATCGACGTCAACCCCACCGACCGGGAGCAGGGCGAGGAGGTCGAGCGGCTGCTCGCGCTCGGCGCCCGCCGCGCCGACGTCGGTCAGGGCGACGCGCCCTGGGTCGTCCTCGCCGACCCGGAGGGCAACGAGTTCTGCGTCCTCGCGACCCGCTGCCCCTGACCCCGTCCGGCCCCGATTTTGAGCGGCCGCACCCTAGGTGGTTGGCTCAGCCCACCCCCCGATTCACCGATTGCTGGAGGAACAGCCATGGCGCAGGTCGAGGCCACCACGGAGCGGATCATCGCGGCGGACGCAGAGGCGGTGTTCGACGCGCTGGCCGACTACAAGGACGTCCGCGGCAAGGTGCTGACCGGGCACTTCAGCGAGTACGAGGTCCGGGAGGGCGGCGATGGCGAGGGCACCCTCGTGCACTGGAAGCTCCAGGCGACCAGCAAGCGCGTCCGCGACTGCCTGCTGGAGGTCAGCGAGCCGACCGACGGACAGCTCGTCGAGAAGGACCGCAACTCCTCCATGGTCACCACCTGGACCGTCACCCCGGCCGGTGAGGGCAAGTCCAAGGCCGTGGTGACCACGGTCTGGGACGGCGCGGGCGGCATCGGCGGGTTCTTCGAGCGGACCTTCGCGCCCAAGGGCCTCGGCCGGATCTACGACGAGCTCCTCCAGAACCTCGCCACCGAGGTCGAGAAGTAGGAGCGCACGCAGAACCGGCCTCACCGGAACGGGTGGTTTTCCGGGGCGGCCGGTTGTGCGCCGTAGTGGCTCCCACCGGCGCATAAGCCCTCCGTACGCGCCGCGTACGCCCCTCGTCACGTTTGCCCCGCCTTGCCGCGCGATGCGAGAAATGGGCGGCGCAGGTGCGACGAGGGGAGCGTTACGTGGTGGGTGGTATCACGCTGGTGAAGGACGAGCCGGACGGCACGGGGCCCGACGGCCCGGCACCGGACGGCACGGCGGCGACCGTCGAAACCGCCGTACCGCCCCCGCCACCCCCTCCGGCCGGACCCGGACCCGGCGGGGCCGCGGCGGAGATCAGCCCCCGCAAGGTCCGCATGGTCTTCCTCGGGCTGATGCTCACCCTGCTGCTCGCGGCGCTCGACCAGATGATCGTCGCCACCGCCCTGCCGAAGATCGTCGGTGAGCTGCACGGCCTGGAGAAGATGTCCTGGGCGGTCACCGCCTACCTCCTCGCCTCCACCATCGTCCTGCCGCTCTACGGCAAGCTCGGCGACCTCTTCGGCCGCAAGGGCGTCTTCCAGTTCGCCATCGTGGTCTTCATCATCGGCTCCGCGCTGGCCGGCTGGTCGCGCACCATGGACGAGCTGATCGCCTTCCGCGCCATCCAGGGCGTCGGCGGCGGCGGCCTCATGATCGGCGTCCAGGCGATCATCGCGGACATCGTCCCGGCCCGGGAGCGCGGCCGCTACATGGGCCTCATCGGCGCCGTCTTCGGCCTCGCCTCGGTCGCCGGACCGCTGCTCGGCGGGTTCTTCACCGACCACGCCTCCTGGCGCTGGTGCTTCTACATCAACGTCCCCTTCGGCCTGGTCACGTTGGCCGTCATCGCGGTCGTCCTCAAGCTGCCGCGGCCCGCCGTCCGGCCCCGCCTCGACGTCCTGGGCGCGGTGCTCCTGGCCGTCGCCTCCACCTGCCTGGTGCTGGTCACCAGCTGGGGCGGCACCGAGTACGCCTGGGGCTCGCGCACCATCCTGGCCCTCTCGGCGGGCGCGGTCCTCACGACGGCGCTCTTCGTCGCCGCCGAACACCGGGCCGCAGAACCGATCATTCCGCTGCGGCTGTTCCGCGACTCCGTCTTCAACGTCACCGGCCTGGTCGGCGCGGTCGTCGGCATCGCGCTCTTCGGGGCCGCCAGCTACCTTCCCACCTATCTCCAGATGGTCGACGGGGCCAGCGCCACCGAATCCGGGCTGCTGATGCTCCCGATGATGATGGGCATCGTCGGCGGCTCCGTCGTCTCCGGCCAGCTCATCACCCGCACCGGCCGCTACCGGATCTACCCGATCGTCGGCAGCGCCGTCTCGGTGGTCGGCATGTGGCTGCTGTCCCTGCTGGAGGCGGACACCTCCCCGCTGGCGTACAGCTTCTACCAGGCCGTCCTCGGCGTCGGCATCGGACTGGTCATGTCCGTCCTGGTGCTCGCCGTGCAGAACTCCGTGCGCCCCTCGGACCTCGGCACCGCCACCAGCGCCAACAACTACTTCCGGCAGATCGGCGGCAGCGTCGGCGCGGCGATCTTCGGCACGCTGTTCGCCGGGCGGCTCTCCGACGCCCTCGGCGTACGCCTGCCCGTCGGCGCGGAGCTGCCCGACCCCGAGTCGATCACCCCGCAGATCGTCCACGCGATGGAACCCGCGCTGCGCGACGCCTACATCCAGGCGTACGTCGACGCGATGCCGCGCATCTTCCTCTACCTCGTGCCGGTGCTCGTGCTCGGCCTGATCCTCGCCTTCTTCCTCAAGGAGAAACCGCTGGTGTCCCACCACAGCCCCGAAGCCGCCGCCGAGCCCACGACCACCCAGATCCCCGCCGCCCGCGCCGACTCCGGCCGCCCGGCCGCCGGTCACCTCTCCGGGGTCCCGGTCCACGGCAGCGTCCAGCACTCCGACGGCACCACCGTCCCCCGGGCCGCCCTCACCCTCATCGACGTCCAGGGGCAGCAGGTCGGGCGCGGGGCCAGCGGCGAGGACGGGCGGTACGCGCTGAGCGTGCCCGGCGCCGGCTCGTACGTCCTGATCGCGGCGGCGGGCGGACACCAGCCGCAGGCCGTCAGCGTCACCGTGGGCGAGCGCCCCGTCGAGCTGGACGTGGTGCTCGGCGGCGCCGGACGCCTCGCCGGATCCGTCCTCACCCCCGACGGCGCCCCCGTACGCGACGCGGCCGTCACCCTCACCGACGTACGCGGCGAGGTCGTCGCCTCCACCCGTACCGGGCGCGAGGGCGGCTATGTCATCGGCGAACTGGTCGCCGGCGAGTACACGCTGGCCGCCAGCGCCCCCGCCTTCCGCCCCGCCGCCCTCCCGGTCAGCGTGCAGGCCGCCCGCGAGACCCGGCAGGACATCGAGCTGGCGGGCGGAGCCGTCCTGCGCGGCGTCGTCCGGGCCACCGGCGGACGCCCCGTCGAGGACGCCCGGGTCACGCTGCTCGACGCGGCGGGCAATGTGGTGGACACGCTCACCACCGGGCCCGACGGCTCGTTCCGGTTCGTCGATCTGTCGTCCGGCGAGTACACGGTGATCGCGGCCGGCTACCCGCCCGTCGCCACCGTCCTCCAGGTCGCGGGCGGCGGCCGCACCGAACGCGACCTCCAGCTCGGCCACGAGGACTGAGACCCGACGACCACGAAGGTGCGCCGAGCCCGACCGCCACGAAGGTGCGCCGGGCCCGACGACCACGAAGGTGCGCCGAGCCCGACCGCCACGAAGGTGCGCCGGGCCCGACGACCACGAAGGTGCGCCGAGCCCGACCGCCACGGAGGTGCGCCGGGCCCGCGCGGGCTCAGCGCACCTCCGCCGCCTCCCGCACCAGCCGCATCAGCGCCCGCGCCCCCGGGCTCAGGCCCCGCGCCGCCGGCAGCACCGCCACGCTCTCGTACACCGGCCGGCGCCCGCCCGCCAGCTCCACCGTGACCAGCCGGGCCGCCTCCGGCTTGCGGGAGAAGTGGTGCGGCACCACCGCGATCCCCAGCCCCTCCTGCACCAGCTCCAGCAGGCTGTGCACATCGTTGACCTCAAGGCCCACGGTCCGCCGCACTCCGGCCGCCGCGAACGCCTCGTCGGCGGCCCGCCGGGGCCCCCAGTCCGGGTGGAAGTCGATGAACGACGCCCCCGGCAGCTCCTCCCACCCCACCTCCGGCCGCCCGGCGAACGCGTGCCCGGCCGTGCACAGCAGCACCATCGGCTCCCGGGCCAGCGGCACCAGCTCGCCGCGCCACTCCGCCGGGCTGACCGTCGCCGCGAACGCCAGGTCGAGTCGGCCGCCCGCCACCCCGTCCAGCAGGCTGCTGGTGCCCTCCTGCCGCAGCCTCAGCTCCATCTGCGGATGCTCCCGGTGGAACGCCGCCAGCAGCCGCGCCGGGCTCACCCCCGCCACGCACTGCTCGACCCCCACCGTCAGCGTCCCGCGCAGCAGCCCCCGTACGGCATCGACCGCGTCCCGCGCCGCCCGGGCGCCCGCCAGCGTGCGCTCCGCCTCCACCAGCAGCGCCCGCCCGGCCTCGGTGAGCCGGACCGTGCGCGTGGTGCGGCTGAACAACGGGGTCCGCAGCTCCTGCTCCAGCGCCCGTACGGAGGCGGAGAGCCCGGACTGCGAGACGGCGAGGCGCTCGGCGGCGCGGGTGAAGTGCTGCTCCTCCGCCACGGCGACGAAGTGCTCCAGCTGACGCAATTCCATGATTGAGCAATCTAGGCGATGAATCCGAGCGGAATCTCCTGTTGGACTGCTGGATCCATCTGCGGAAGCCTGGAGGCCGCACCGCGCCGGTCCCGGCGCGCCACCCCCGTACCCCTCGCGGAGCTTCCGTATGTACCTGCCGTCCGCCGACCGCTACTCCGCCATGCCCTACCGGCGCACCGGCCGCAGCGGTCTGCTGCTGCCCGCGCTCTCCCTCGGCCTCTGGCACAACTTCGGGGGCGACAGGACGCCCGAGACGCAGGGCGCGATCCTGCGCCGAGCCTTCGACCTCGGCATCACCCACTTCGACCTGGCCAACAACTACGGCCCGCCGCCCGGCTCCGCCGAAGAGACCCTGGGCCGCGCCCTGGCCACCGACTTCGCCCACCTGCGCGACGAGCTCGTCATCTCCACCAAGGCGGGCTACCACATGTGGGAGGGGCCGTACGGGGAGTGGGGCTCGCGGAAGTACCTGCGCTCCTCGCTCGACCAGAGCCTGAAGCGCCTGGGCGTGGAGTACGTCGACATCTTCTACTCCCACCGCCCGGACCCGGACACCCCGCTCGAAGAGACGATGGGTGCGCTCGACTCCGCCGTACGGCAGGGCAAGGCCCTCTATGTCGGCCTCTCCAACTACTCCGCCGCGCAGACCCGCGAGGCCGCCGCGATCCTCAAGGACCTCGGCACCCCGCTGCTCATCCACCAGCCCCGCTACTCGATGCTCGACCGCCGCATCGAGGACGACGGGCTGCCGGACGTCCTCGACGAGCTGGGCGCCGGGTCCATCGCCTACTCGCCGCTGGAGCAGGGCATCCTCACCGACCGCTATCTGAACGGCGTTCCGGCCGGGTCCCGGGCGGCGGGCGCGAGCCCTTTCCTGTCCGCCGACGCCGTCACCCCGCAGCTGGTGGAGCGGCTGCGCGCGCTGGACGCCCTGGCGAAGGAGCGTGGCCAGTCGCTCGCGCAGCTGGCCCTGGCGTGGGTGCTGCGCGGCGGCCGGCTCACCTCCGCCGTGGTCGGCGCGAGCAGCGTCGCCCAGCTGGAGAACAGCGTCGAGGCCGCCCGGAACCTGGAGTTCACCGAGGACGAGCTGTCCCGGATCGAGGAGCTGCTGCGGGACGCGAAGACGGGCTGACGCCGGTCAGGCGCCTACGGAACGTACAGACGGTCAGGCGCCGGAGAGCGGTACGGGCGGGGCGGCCGGCAGCACATGGTCGCCCGCCTTGTCCGTGCTCAGGCACAGCGAGCAGACCACGGCGTCGTGCGTGGCGCAGGCGGCCAGGTCGGGGCGCTCGAAGGACTGCCGGCAGACATGGCAGTCGTACGCGTCCGCGCTCGGGTTGCCCTCGGTGTCCAGCAGCGGCACCGGGATGCCGTCGTCGCTGCGGCGCAGGTAGTACCTGCCCCGGGTGACGATCGCCATGACCGGGGTGAGGACGAAGGCGATCACGACGGCGGCGACCGGGGAGTACGGCTGGATCGTGTCGCCGAAGGCGTGGAAGTACATCGCGATGGACAGCCCGGAGGCGGCGGTGAACGCGGTCACGCCGACCGGGTTGACCGCGTAGAGCATGCCGCGGCGGAACTCCGGGGCGTGCGGGGAGAGCTTCAGCAGGTACTTGTTGACCCCGATGTCGGTGGCGACGGTCACCACCCAGGCGATGGCGCAGTTGGAGTAGAAGCCCAGGATGCTGTTGAGGAAGCTGAACATGTCGGCCTCCATCAGGATCAGCGCGAAGGCCAGGTTGACCAGGACGAAGATCATGCGGCCCGGGTAGTGCTTGGTGACGCGGGTGAAGGAGTTCGTCCACGCCAGCGAGCCGGAGTACGCGTTCGTCACATTGATCTTGATCTGGCTGATCACCACCAGGACCACGGCCAGCGGGACCACCAGCCAGGACGGCATCATCGCGTCGAACGCCCCGCGGAACTGCTGGATCGGCTCGGTCGCCGCGGCCGGTCCCACCTCGGAGAGGATGTAGACGGCGAGGAAGACGCCGATGGCCTGCTTGATCGCGCCGAGCACCACCCAGCCGGGACCGGCCATGACCATCGCCGTCCACCAACCGCGCTTGTTCGCCTCGGTCTTCGGCGGCATGAACCGCAGGTAGTCGATCTGCTCACCGATCTGGGCGATGAGCGAGAGGCAGACGCCCGCGCCGAGCAGCACGGACGCCGTGTTCAGGCTGCCCTCGCCGTCGGTGCCCGCGTAGGCGAGGAAGGTGTCGACGGTGCCCGGGTCGGTGGCGACGAGATAGACCAGCGGACCGACCATCAGCAGCAGCCAGACCGGCGTGGTCCACACCTGGAGCTTGCTGAGCGCCTTCATCCCGTAGATGACGAGCGGGATGACCATGAGCGTGGAGACGGCGTAGCCCAGCCACAGTGGCAGCCCGAAGCCGAGCTTGAGGCCCTGGGCCATGATCGCGCCTTCCAGGGCGAAGAAGATCACGGTGAAGCTGGCGAAGATGACGGCGGTGAGGACCGAGCCGTAGTAGCCGAAGCCGGAGCCCCGGGTGATCAGGTCCAGGTCGATGTTGTAGCGGGCCGCGTAGTAGGCGAGCGGGAAGCCGGTGATGAAGATGAGCGCCGCCGCGACGGTGATCGCGACCAGGGCGTTGCCGGTGCCGTGGGCCATCGCGATCCCGGCGCCGATGGAGAAGTCGGCCATGTACGCGATACCGCCCAGCGCGGTGGTCGCCACGACCATCGGGGTCCAGCGGCGGTAACTGCGCGGTGCGAAGCGGAGGGTGTAATCCTCCAGCGTCTCCCGCACCGCCTGGGGGCCGTCCGGGGCGGCGGGCGGTGCGGGGTCCGGTGGGCTCGGTTCGGCGAGTTGCGTGCGGGTATCCATGGCGGGCGACGCTAGGCAGTCGCCGTTTCCCGCGCGTACGGCCGGTGTGAAGGCGGCGTTACGGTATACCAACGGGGCGTCAGAGGGTGCGGGACGGCCGCGGCTTCATGCCCGTGCCTCAGGGAGCGATGCCCACCCCGTCGATCCGGCCCCAGACCCGCTCCTGCGCCGCGGTCATGGCGGGCCAGCCGAGCCCGCCCGGCCGGGGCAGCACCCGGGAGGCGTACGAGGACGGCCGGAACGCCGGATCGTAGAAGCAGCCCGTGCCGTAGGTCCGGTCGAAGGCGGCGCAGGAGCCGGCCAGCGAGCGCGCGGTGGGCTTGCGGCCGGTGCGGGCCCAACGGTCCAGCGCGGCGATGGAGTTGGCGTACTCCGCGTTGCTCAGCCCGCTGTGCTCGCTCTCCCGGGTGAAGCTCTGCACGAGCCGGTGCTCGCGCCCCGCGCCCCGCAGCGTGGCCCGGTAGGCGGACTCGTGCTCGACGAACGCCGTGGGGTCGTCGATCGCGTGCAGGGTCAGGACGGGCAGCGACACCCGCCCGGTGAGGTCGCTGTCCCACGAGAGGTCCCGGCGCGCGGCGGGGTCCGCCGAGAACCGTTCCACGCCCGCGTTCAGCGCCCGGTCGTCGTGCGAACCGGCGTACCGCACACCCCGGTTGGAGAACGGGTTACGGCCCTCCAGCCGGGTCGAGACGATGTCGCGGAAGGTGAACGTCGCGAACCGCAGATGCGACTCCAGCGACCGCTCCGGAACCTTGGTGACGGCCAGGATGTCGTCGAGGTTGCGCTGCTGGAGCGCGGTCCGGGCGGCCGGGTCGGCGTCGAAGCCGGTGCACTCGCGCAGCCGCGCGCGCAGCCCGGCGGCCGTCATCGTGGAGTCCGGGCGCAGCCCCTGCCACAGCGGGTACCGCGGCTCGGTGGGGCGTGGGTGGTTGCCGCAGTAGTACTGGTAGACCACGCGCAGGTCCACGCGGTAGTCGTAGCCGCGCGAACCGCCGCCCAGGACGCCGTTGGTCAGCAGCACCCCGTCGTACGCCCCCGGCTTCGTGCCGTACGTCTCCGCCACCTTGGCGGCCACGTTCCCGCCCCAGGACTGGCCGTGCACGAAGGTCCGCTCCGGCCTCCCGAACCGGTCGAGGAACACCCGGCGCACGCTCTCGGTGTCGGCCGCCGCCATCCGGGTCCCGTAGCCGCCGCGCCGGTAGGAGGAGCCGGCCCAGGCGTACCCCTCCTCGACCATGACGGCCCAGCGCTCCAGGTCCTCGGTGGAGCGGGCCGGGTCCGAGGCGTCGCCCAGGTCGGGCCCGCCGTGCGCGTGCACCACCAGCGAGCCGTTCCAGCGGGTCGGCACGGCGAGCGCGTAGTGCGCCCCGTTCCCGTCCAGCCCCGTGTAGCACCGGGCCTTTCCGGCCAGCGGGGCCGGACAGCCGGCGGCGATCGGCCCCCCGGCGGGGCTTCCCGCGGGTACGGGCGCTGCCGGGGCCTTGCCGGCCGTCCCGAGCAGCAGGGCCGTGATCGTGGCGGCCAGCGCGGCGGAGCGGAACCGGTGGCGGCGGTACATCGGCCGGACACGGGCGGTCGGGTGGGGGGAGTTCACGGGGGCGGCTCCTGGCTGTCCGCCCGGCGCGGTGTGCGCCGGGATTGCCCGGATGCTAGGAAGCGCCGCGGCCGGGGGAGAACCCCCGCGCACATTGCGTTCATAGTGTTCGCTCCGGGTGCCCCGAAGAGAGCCACGGGCGGGACCACCGGAGGGACCTTCCGCGGACTGGACCTCTGGCGGGCCGCCCCTCCCTGGCCCGCGCCGCTCACGGCGCGTACGGTGTGGCGGCATGAAGATCCTCATCAGCGCGGACATGGAAGGCGCCACCGGAGTGACCTGGCCGGCCGACGTGCTGCCGGGGACTCCGCAGTGGGAGCGCTGCCGGTCGATGTTCACCTCGGACGTGAACGCGGCGGCGCTCGGCTTCTACGACGGCGGCGCGGATGAGGTGCTGGTCAACGAGGCCCACTGGTCGATGCGCAATCTGCTGCTGGAGAATATGGACGAACGCGTTCAGATGCTGACCGGCAAGCACAAGTCGCTGTCCATGGTGGAGGGCATCCAGCACGGCGACGTGGACGCGGTGGCCTTCGTCGGCTACCACACCGGGGCCGGCACGGAGGGCGTCCTCGCCCACACCTACCTCGCCAACTCCATCACCGGCGTCTGGCTCAACGGCATCCGTGCCAGCGAGGGCCTGCTCAACGCACATGTCGCCGCCGAGTACGGCGTGCCCGTCGTCCTCGTCACCGGCGACGACCTGACCTGCGTGGACGCCGAGGGATACGCACCCGACGCCCGGAAGGTCGCCGTCAAGGACTACGTCTCGCGTTACGCGGCGGTGTGCCGCACCCCCGCCCGTACCGCCGCCGACATCAGGGCGGCGGCGAAAGCGGCCACCGTGCTCGCGGGCCGGCTGGAGCCCGTCACCGGCACCGCGTTCACCGTGGAGCTGGAGTTCGACGCCGAGCATCTGGCGGCCGCGGCCACGGTGGTCCCCGGCGTGGCGGCGAGCGGCGAGAGGCGCGTCGCGTACACCAGCGCGACGATGTACGAAGGAATTCGCACGTTCAAGGCGGTGACGACGATCGTGTCGGCCGCTGTGGAGGAACAGTATGGCTGAGGCCCCCGACCTGCTCGGACCCGTCGACCGGCAGGCGCTCGACGAAGTGGTGACGTTCACCTCCGAACTCATCCGCATCGACACCACCAACCGGGGCGGCGGCGACTGCCGGGAGCGCCCGGCCGCCGAGTACGTCGCCCAGCGGCTCGCCGACGCCGGAATCGAACCGACGCTGCTGGAGCGGACCCCCGGCCGTACCAACGTGGTCGCCCGGATCCCCGGCACCGACCCGTCGGCCGACGCGCTGCTCGTCCACGGCCACCTCGACGTGGTGCCCGCCGAGCCCGCCGACTGGACCGTGCACCCCTTCTCGGGCGAGGTCAGCGACGGCGTCGTGTGGGGGAGGGGCGCCGTCGACATGAAGAACATGGACGCGATGGTCCTCTCCGTCGTACGGGGCTGGGCCCGCGAGGGCTTCCGGCCCCGGCGCGACATCGTCATCGCCTACACCGCCGACGAGGAGGACAGCGCCGCCGACGGCTCCGGCTTCCTCGCCGAGCGGCACGCCGAGCTCTTCGAGGGCTGTACGGAGGGCATCAGCGAGTCCGGGGCCTTCACCTTCCACGCGGGCGACGGCCTCTCGCTCTACCCGATCGCGGCGGGCGAGCGCGGCACCGGCTGGCTGAAGCTGACCGCCGAGGGCCGGGCCGGGCACGGCTCCAAGGTCAACCGGGAGAACGCGGTGAGCACTCTGGCCGCCGCCGTCGCCCGGATCGGCGAGCACGAGTGGCCCATCCGCCTCACCCCGACCGTCCGGGCCGCGATCACCGAGATCGCCGCCCTGCACGGCATCACCGCCGACCTCGACGACCCCGGCTTCGACATCGCCCAGCTCCTCGGCAAGCTCGGCCCGGCCGCTTCGCTGGTCGAGAACACCGTCCGCAACAGCAGCAACCCGACGATGCTGGACGCCGGTTACAAGGTCAACGTCATCCCCGGCCACGCCGCCGCCTTCATCGACGGGCGCACGGTCCCCGGCGGCGACGACGAGTTCCGCGCGACCCTGGACCGGCTCACCGGCCCTTCCGTCTCCTGGGAGTTCTACCACCGCGAGACGGCCCTGACGGCCCCCGTCGACTCACCGACGTACGCCAAGCTGCGCGCCGCCGTCGAGCGGTTCGACCCGGACGCGCACACCGTCCCGTACTGCATGTCCGGCGGCACCGACGCCAAGCAGTTCTCCCGCCTCGGCATCACCGGCTACGGCTTCACCCCGCTGAAGCTGCCCGTCGGCTTCGACTACCAGCGGCTCTTCCACGGCGTCGACGAGCGCGTCCCCGTCGACGCCCTCCACTTCGGCGTCCGCGTCCTCGACCACTACCTGCGCACCGCCTGACCACCCGACCGTCCGACCGCCTGCCGACCGATCCGCGCCCCGGGGGGACCGACCTACGTGAACACCGTGCCAGCAGCGCCGTACGGAAGTTGGCCGTCGCCGATCGACGCGGCGCTCGCCGCCTCGCACGACGGCCGCCCCGACCACCTCGGCACCGTCGGGGACGAGGTGTGGTGGACCGAGCCGCGCCCCGCCGAGGGCGGCCGGCGCGCCCTGATGCGCCGCCGCGCCGACGGCACCACCGCCCCCGTTCTGCCCGCCCCCTGGAACGCCCGCAGCCGGGTGATCGAGTACGGCGGACAGCCCTGGGCCGGTACGGCGCGCGAGAACGGCGAACTCCTCGTGGTGTTCGTCAACTTCACCGATCAGCGGCTGTACGCCCATACCCCCGACGGGCCGGACGAGCCGTGGCCGCTCACCCCCGTCTCGGACGTCGGCGGCGGGCTGCGCTGGGTGGACCCGCAGGTGCGCCCGGAGCACGGGGCGGCGGGCGAAGTGTGGTGTGTGCTGGAGGAGTTCACCGGGCCCGCGCCCACCGACGTACGGCGGGTCGTCGCCGCCGTACCGCTGGACGGCTCGGCGGCCGAGGACCGTTCGGCGATCCGTGAACTCTCCGACGACCGGCACCGGTTCGTCACCGGCCCCCGGGTCTCCCACGACGGGCGGCGGGCGGCCTGGATCGCCTGGGACCACCCCCGGATGCCGTGGGACGGCACGGTGGTCATGCTGGCCGACATCACCGACACGGGCGCGTTCACCGGCGTACGGCCCCTCGTCGGCGACCTCGACGAATCGGTCTGCCAGGTGGAGTGGGACCGCGACGGCAGCCTGCTGTTCGTCTCCGACCTCGCCGACTGGTGGGAGCTCCAGCGCATCCGCCCCGACGCGGTGGCCGGCGGCGTGGTGCCCAGCAGCCGTCTTCTGCCGCCCCGGGGCGAGGAGTTCGGCGGGCCGCTGTGGAAGATCGGGCTGCGCTGGTTCCATCCGCTGGACAACGGACTGATCGCCGTCCTGCACGGCAAGGGCGGCAAACGGCTCGGCATCCTCGACCCGGAGACCGGCGAACTCGCCGACGCCCCGGGCCCCTGGACCTCCTGGTCCGACACGCTCGCCGTCCACGGCAGCCGGGTCGTCGGCATCGCCGCGAGCCCTCGCAGCGGCCCCGAGGTGGTCGAGCTGGACACCGCGACCGGGCGCGCCCGCACCATCGGCGCACCCCACCACGACGCCGTCGACCCGGCCTACTACCCGGTGCCCGAGGACCGCACCTTCACCGGCCCCGACGGCCGTGAGATCCACGCCCACATCTACCCGCCGCACAGCCCCGACCGCACCGGCCCCGAGGGCGAGAAGCCGCCGTACGTCGTCCGGGCGCACGGCGGGCCCACCGGCCACGCGCCGCTCGTCCTCGACCTGGAGATCGCCTACTTCACCTCGCGCGGCATCGGTGTGGCCGAGGTCAACTACGGCGGCTCCACCGGCTACGGCCGGGGCTACCGCGAACGGCTGCGCGGCCAGTGGGGCGTGGTCGACGTGGCCGACTGCGCGGCCGTCGCCTCGGCCCTGGTCGAGGAGGGCGCAGCCGACCCGGACCGGCTCGCGATCCGGGGCGGCAGCGCGGGCGGCTGGACCACGGCCGCCTCGCTGACCTCCACCGACCTGTACGCCTGCGGGGCGATCCTCTACCCGATCCTGGACCTCGAAGGGTGGGCCACGGACGAGACCCACGACTTCGAGTCGCGGTATCTGGAGTCGCTCGTCGGCCCGTTCGCCGAGGTGCCCGAGCGCTACCGCGAACGCTCCCCGCTCCACCGCACCGACCGGCTCAACACCCCGTTCGTGCTGCTCCAGGGCCTGGACGACGTGATCTGCCCGCCCGCCCAGAGCGAGCGGTTCCTCGCCGCCGTCGCCGGCCGGGACGTCGCCCACGCCTATATCGCCTTCGCGGGCGAGAGTCACGGCTTCCGGCGCGCGGACACCCTGGTCCGCGCATTGGAAGCGGAACTCTCCCTCTACGCGCAGACGTTCGGTATCGACCGGCCCGACGTCGAGCCCCTGGAGCTGACCACGTGACCCGTGGAGACCGGGCCCCGGCGGCCGAGGACCACAGCCCGGCGACCCCCCTCGCCCGGCCGCCCCGGCTGCGCCCCGGCTCCCGGGTCGCCGTCGTCGCGCCCAGCGGCCCCGTTCCGGCCGACCGGCTGGAGGAGGGTCTCGCCGTCCTGCGCGACTGGGGCCTCGAACCCGTCGTCGGCGCCCATGCCCGGGACACACACCCGGAGTTGGACCACCTCGCCGGGTTGGACGCGGACCGTGCGGCGGACCTCCAGGAGGCGTGGTGTGACCCGTCCGTGGACGCCGTGCTGTGCGCCCGGGGCGGCTACGGCGCGCACCGGATGGTCGACCTGGTCGACTGGGCGGCGATCCGGGCCGCCGGGCCCAAGGCGTTCGTCGGCTACAGCGACATCACCGTGCTGCACGAGGCGTTCGCCCTGCGGGCCGGGTTCTCGACCCTGCACGGGCCGATGGTCGCCACCGAGACGTTCCTCAAGGACGCGCCGACCCGCGAGCACCTGCGCGCCACGCTCTTCGCGCCGGAGACGGTCCGCACCCTCGGCCTGGAAACGGCCGGAACGCTGGTCCCCGGCCGGGCGCGGGGCGTCCTGTACGGCGGATGCGTCAGCCTGCTCGCCGCCGACAACGGCACCCCCGGAGGCCGGACTCACGGCCGGGGCGGGCTGCTGGTGATCGAGGACACGGGGGAGGAGCCCTACCGGCTCGACGGCATCCTCACCCGGCTGCTGCGGTCCGGAGCCCTGGACGCGGTCGCCGGAGTGGCCTGCGGCTCCTGGCAGGAGTGCGGACCGTACGAGAAGATCCGCGCCGTGCTCGTCGACCGGCTGGGCCCGCTGGGCATACCCGTGGTCGAGGAGCTGGGCTTCGGCCACGGCCCGACCGCGCTGACGATTCCGCTGGGCGTGTCCGCGGTGCTCGACGCACCGGCGGACGGCGGGCGTTGCACGCTCACCGTCGAGGCGCCCGCCCTGCGCTGAGCGCCCCTCTCCTCGGCCGCCCCACCCGAATCCGCCACCACGGGTGTGCCCGTACGACTGTCCGCGCGGGCATCCGGATGTGTGCATTCGCGCGCGGAACGTGAACTTCCGTCAAGAACCGCTGTCCGATGCGTTGACACGGCTATGAGCTGTGTCACAGCATGAGCGCGGCCCAATACTTACCGGTCGGTAAGGTGTCCTCGGTGTGGAGGTCTTCGTGTCAGGTGCTGTTTCCAGAGTGCGCGGCCCGCTCGTGGCGGTCGCCGGGGCGGCCCTCGTCGCCCCCCTCGTCCTCGCCGGCCCGGCCCATGCCGAGGCCGACCCGTACACCGTCACCCCGCTGACGTTCACCGTCGAGGCGGGCGACCGCACCTGCACGGTGGACGCCGATCTCTACCGGCCCGCCGGAGTCGACGCGGACCGCCCCGCCCCCGCCGTCCTCGCCACCAACGGCTTCGGCGGCAGCAAGTCCGACGGCTCCACCGACGCCATCGGCAAGGCCTTCGCCGAACGCGGCTACGTCGGACTCGTCTACTCCGGCCTCGGCTTCGGCAAGTCCGGCTGCCTGATCACCCTCGACGACCCCGGGATCGACGGAAAGGCCGCGACCGAACTCCTCGACTTCCTCGGGGGAGTTCGCGCGGCCGACGACGGGACCAAGGCCGACTACGTCACCCAGGACGCCGACGGCGACCCGCGCGTCGGCATGATCGGCGGCTCCTACGGCGGCGCGATCCAGCTGGCGACCGCCGCCGTCGACCCCCGCGTCGACGCCCTCGTCCCACTGATCACCTGGAACGACCTCGGCTACGCGCTCGCCCCCAACAACACCGGGGCCCGCACCGGCGTCACCTCCGACACCCCCGGCGTCTTCAAGTGGCAGTGGACCAACGGCTTCTACCTGATCGGTGAAGGCCAGCCGCTCCTCAACCCGAGCCTGGACCCGTCCCGGATCAACCGGCTGGACTGCCTGCACTTCGCCACCCGCGCCTGCGAGACCATCCGGCTACTCAACTCCGGCCGCTACCCCGCCGACAAGGCCGCGGACATGCTCGCCTACGCACGCAGCGTCTCGCCCGTCTCCTACCTCGACCGGGTCAAGGCCCCCACCCTCATCGTCCAGGGCCAGGCCGACAGCCTGTTCAACCTCAACGAGGCCACCGCCACCTACCGCACGCTCAAGGCGCAGGGCACCGAGACGAAGATGATCTGGCAGTCCTGGGGGCACAGCGGCGGCCAGGTGCCCGGCGAACTCGACCTGAGCCAGGGCAATCTGGAGACCAGCCACGTCGGACAGCGGGTCCTGGCCTGGTTCGACCGCTACCTCCAGAAGAAGACGGACACCGACACCGGACCCGCCTTCTCCTACTACCGCGACTGGCGGAGCGGCTACGGCTCGGCCGCCGACGTCCCCGCCCTCTCGCAGTCCCTGTACCTCTCCGGCGACGGCAAACTCGTCGACAATCGCTCCAAGGTGGCGCGCGGCAGCCGCCAGTACACCAACTGGCTCGTGCCCACCAGCCACTCCGAGAGCTCCATCGCCCCGCTGATCGGACTGCCCGACCCGAAGCCGTACGACATCAAGGGCACCTACCTCGGCTGGCGCAGCGAACCCCTCACCGCGCCCCTCGACGTCGTCGGCGCGCCGAAGGCCACCCTGAAGGTCGTCTCACCGAAGGCGGAGCGGGTCCAGAACAGCGGCGACGCCTCCGACAAGCTCGTCCTGTTCGCCAAGGTCTACGACATCGCGCCCGACGGCAGCCGGACGCTGGTGAACCGGCTCGTCTCGCCGGTCCGCGTCCCCGACGTCACCCGGCCCTTCACGGTGGAGCTGCCCGGCATCGTCCACCGGTACGAGAAGGGGCACCGTCTGGAGTTCGTGATCGCCGCCAGCGACACCGCGTACTTCGGCAACCGCGGCGTCAAGCCCGTCACCGTCGTCCACGCCCCCGAGGACACCGGCGTCCTGGAGCTCCCGGTGGTCCCGGCCGGCTGACGCCCGGCACCCCCGTTTCACCCGAACGGCCGTACAGCACCGCCCCCCGACCCCGGCAGCCGGACATGCTGGGACCCCGGGGGGCGGTCGCGTGCACGACGGCGGGCCGGACGGCGAGAAGCGAGCGGAAGGGCCGGACCATGAGCCCCAAGGGCGTATCGAGCGGCAGCGGGCGCGGCACGGGGTGGCTCACTCCGGGGCGCATCGTGGTCGCCGTGCTGATCGTGCTCGTCATCGTGTTCGTCTGCGTGAACACGAACAAGGTCACCATCCGGGTGCTGATCCCCGAGGTGACGATGCCCCTCTGGTTCGCCCTGCTGGCGATGTTCCTCATCGGCCTGGGCTGTGGCGGCTACCTCTTCCGCCGCCGGGGCAAGTGACGACGACCCCGCGCCCCGGCCTCGGGGACTCCCGCGAATCCGCTTGAGGACCGCGGGCCGGTGCGGCGAGAATGGGCCGCATGCGTACGGTCGTGGTCCTCGACGCCCCGTCCAACCTCGGACTGCGGCCCCCGGCCCCCGGCACCGTGCCGGGCGTCTACAAGCTGGCCGGCGCCCTGCGCGAACAGGGGATCCTGCGGCGGCTCGGGGCTCTGGAGGGCGGTGTCGTCGTCCCGCCGCGCTACGACCTGGGCGACTGGCAGGAGGGCGACGGGGTGTTCAACGCCGCCGCCATCGCCCGGTACACCCGCACCCTCGCCGACCGTATCGAAGGACACGTGCGGGCCGGGGAGTTCGCCCTGGTCCTCGGCGGGGACTGCTCCATCCAGCTCGGCGCCGCGCTCGCCCTGCGCCGCCTCGGCCGGTACGGGCTCGCCGCCGTCGACGGGTCCGCGGACTTCCGGCACGCCGGAAACAGCGACCGGATCGGCGCGGCGGGCGGCGAGGAGCTGGCCATCGCCACCGGCCGGGGGCAGCCGGACCTCAGCGACCTCGAAGGGCTCGGCCCCTACCTCAAGGACGAGGACGTCCGCCTCTTCGGCATGCGGGACGAGGACGAGGACCGGGCGGAGCTGACCGCCCTGAGGATCCCTCACGCGACCGTCGGCCAGATCCGCGAGTGGGGCCCGGACGTCCTGGCGCGGGCCGCCGTGGAGAGCCTGGAGACACCCGCTCTCGACGGCTACTGGGTCCATCTGGACGCCGACGTCCTCGACCCGGGCGTCATGCCCGCCGTCGACAGCCCCGACGACGGCGGCCTCCTCCCGCACGAACTCGCCCCGCTGCTGCGCACGCTCGTCTCCTCGCCGCGCTGCGTCGGGCTCAACGTCACCATCTACGACCCCGATCTCGACCCGGACGGCACCGCGGGCGCACTGCTCACCGACCTCGTCGTCGAAGCCCTCGCGGACGCCTGACGAGCCGGCCCCGACCGTACGGAGCTCCGGGCGGGCCCCGAGCGCGCGAAATCCGGCCGACGGGGCTCTGGTCCCCGCGGCCACCTGCGTGTTCCATGGTCACCGGGGGCGCCCGGACCTGCGGCGGCCCGCCGCGAGGGAACGAGGGTGCTTTGGCCACGACCGTACGACGTGCCGTACTGAACCTGCCCGCAGCACCGCTCGGACCGGAGAACCCGCTCCCACCGCTGCGCACGCCCGCGCCACCGCCCACGCTCGACCCCCGCGAACGGGTGGGCCTGCCCCGCGACATGGCCCGGCAACTGGGCCACCGGCCCCTGCGCACCGTCCTGCCCGCCCGGCTGCTCGACGGGTACGGGCGTGAGCGCACGCCCACCGGCGTCGACGCCGTCGTCATCGAGAACGACCGGCTGCGCGTCACCGTGCTGCCCGGACTCGGCGGCCGGATCCACTCCCTGCACCACAAGCCCACCGGCCGCGAACTGCTCCACCGCAACCCGGTCCTCCAACCCGCCGCCTTCGCCCTCAACGGGGCCTGGTTCGCCGGCGGGATCGAGTGGAACATCGGCGCCACCGGCCACACCACCCTGTCCTGCGCACCCCTGCACGCCGCGCTCGTGCCCGCACCCGACGGGGGCACGATGGTCCGGCTCTGGGAGTGGGAGCGGCTGCGCGACCTGCCCTTCCAGGTGGACCTCTGGCTCCCGGACGACTCCGACTTCCTGCACGTCGGCGTACGGATACGCAACCCGCACGAGCAGCCCGCACCGGTCTACTGGTGGTCCAACATCGCCGTCCCGGAGACCTCGGGCACCCGGGTGCTGGTCCCGGCCGAGGAGGCCTGGCACTTCGGCTACGACCACACCCTCACCCGGGTCGGCGTCCCGGAGACGGACGGCCTCGACCACACCTATCCGCTGCGCTCCGAGTACCCCGCCGACCACTTCTACGAGCTGCCCGAGGAGGCCCGCCGCTGGATCGCCGCGCTCGACGCGGACGGCCACGGACTCGCCCAGACCTCCACCGACCTGCTGCGCGGCCGCAAACTGTTCCGCTGGGGCCACGGGAAGGGCGGCCGCCGCTGGCAGGAGTGGCTGAGCGGGCCCGAGGGCGGCGGCTACGCGGAGATCCAGGCCGGTCTCGCCCGTACCCAGCTGGAGCACGTCCCGCTCGAACCGGGAGCCGCGTTCAGCTGGCTGGAGTCCTACGGTCCGCTGTCCGCCGACCCGGCCACCGTGCACGGCGGCGACTGGGCCGCCGCCACCGGTGAGGCCGCGGCGCGGTTGGAACAGGCGCTCCCGCGCGGCACGGTGGAGCAGGCGTACGCGGCGTGGCTGCCGTACGCCGACGCAGAACCGGGCGAGATGCTCGCCGCCGGCTCCGGCTGGGGCGCGCTGGAGGTGCTGCGGGCCGGCCACCGGCTGCCCGGCACGCCGTTCCCGCTCTCCACCATCGGTACACCGCAGGCCCCTTGGCGTGAACTGCTGGAGCACGGCACCCTGCCGCAGCCGGGCCCCGACGGCATACCCGGACCGACACCGGTCTCGCCGCCCTGGCGCGACATGCTGGAGACCGCCGACGCCGGCCCGCACACCGAGTACCACCTGGGCATCGCACAGTGGCACGCCGACGACCGGGCCCAGGCCGTCCGCAGCTGGGAACGCGGCCTGGAGTGCGAACCGGCGCCCCGCTGGCCGCTGCTGCGCTGCCTCGCCGTCGCCGCCGAGGAGAGCGGCAGGCCGGACCACGCCGCCGAGCTGTACACCGAGGCCTTCGCGGACCTCGGCGCTCCGGGAACGGGCGACCTCACGGCGTCGCCGGAGGGCGTCGCCCTCCTCGCCGCCCTGGCCCGCGAGACCGTCGAGGCACAGCTGTCCGCCGGCCGGCCCGGTGCGGCCCGGACCCTGCTGGCCGGACTTCCGGAGGAGATCCGCGACCGCGGACGCTTCCGGCTGCTCGACGCCCGGATCCTGGTTGCCGAGGGCGACACCGGGGCGGCCCGCGCGATCTTCGACGCCGGATTCGAGGTCGCCGACCTGAGCGAAGGGGCCGCAATCCTGGGCGAGTTGTGGGCGTCCGTCAGCGACGAGCCGCTGCCGGACGCCTACGACTTCCGGATGCGCCCGCCCCAGGAGTGATCGACGCGCCCCGGGCGGCCGGTCAGACGGTGACGTTGCGGTCCACGTACTCGAAGACCGAGCCGTCCGGGTGCAGCGCGATGAGGTTACGGCCGGCCGGGGTCGGCACCGGTCCCGCGATGACCCGCGCGCCCGCCCGGGTCAGCGCCGCGTTCGCCTCGTCGACGTCCTTGACAGCGATGGTCGCGCCCACCTTGCGCAGCACCTCCAGCTCCGACTCCGGCCCGCTCATCAACAGGAAGCAGCCGATCGCGGCCACCGACACCCCACCGCGCTCGAAGCGCAGGGCCGACGTGCCCGTCAGCCCCTCGTAGAAGGCCACCGAGGCCTCCAGGTCGTCGACGCAGATACGCAGCGTGGTTCCGAGGATCTCCATGCGTACGAGGGTAGTTGGCGGCCGCCACCGGTGTGATCGATTCCGGTCGGGCCGGGCCCCTCTTCCTCCCGCATCCCTCGTCACCTCACGCCCGGCACAGCACCTCGCCGTGCGGGACCAGGAACCAGCCGTCGCCCTCCTCGCCCCAGGAGCGCCACGCCCCGGCGATGGCCGTGAGCTGCTCGGTGCTCGCATGGCCACCGCGTACGGCCAGTTCGGCGTAGACCGAGTCCGTCGTACGGTCCGCCCACAGGCCGCTCCACCAGGCGCGGCTCTCCGGGGTGGCGAAACACCAGGCGCCCGCGGTCGGGGTGATGTCGGTGAACCCGGCCCGCCGCGCCCACGACAGGAGCCTGCGGCCGGCGTCGGGCTCGCCGCCGTTGCCGCGGGCCACCCGGCCGTACACCTCCTGCCACTCCTCGAGACCGGGCGCCTCCGGATACCAGGTCATCGCCGCGTAGTCGCTGTCGCGCACCGCGACCACACCGCCGGGCCGGCAGACGCGGCGCATCTCGCGCAGCGCCTGGACCGGGTCGCCCACATGCTGGAGCACCTGATGGGCGTGGACCACGTCGAACGAGTCGTCCGGGAAGTCCAGCGCGTGGACGTCGGCCACCGCGAACTCGACGTTCTCCAGCCCTCGTTCGGCCGCCACCGCGGCGGCCTGGCCGAGGATGTCGGTGCTGGTGTCCACCGCGGTGACCCGGCCCGGCGCGACCAGTGTGGCCAGATCGGCGGTGATGGTTCCGGGACCGCAGCCGACGTCCAGCACCGTCAGGCCGGGGCCGAGTTCGCCGAGGAGATACGCCGCCGAGTTGGCGGCGGTCCGCCAGCGGTGCGAGCGCAGGACCGACTCGTGGTGGCCGTGCGTGTACACGGCGGTCTCCTTCGGCATGGCGTACGTCCTCTCCCGAAACCTCGCGCCGATGGGCACGGCGACAGGAACCACCGTACGTCGTCATGTCGGATGATGAGATAGGCGTCTTGCTATGCGGACGATCGCTTCTGGTGGGTCAGACCGGCATCGGGCAGTAGACGGTCAGCGCCTCCGGCAGCTTGTCGATCAGCAACTCCGTTCCGGAGTGGGCCACTTCACCGTCGTACGCGTACGGCGTCCCCGGTGCGAGGCCGCCGATCCGCACCCGGCGCCGGCGCACCGCCGCATGGGCGGGGGAGCGGGTCAGCGGTCCCGCCACGGCCGCCGCCAGCAGGCGCAGCGCGGGCCCCCGGCCGCCGTGCACCACCCGGACGTCCAGCAGCCCGTCCGCCAGGTTGTGCCGGCGGCCCGGGGCGGGGCCCACCCGCTGGAAGAGCCCGTTGCCGACGAAGAGCAGCCACAACGGACGCCTGCGGCCCTGTAGTTCGGCCTCCAACGGTCGCTGTCCGCGCAGCACGTGGAACGCCGCGAGCACCCCCGCCGGCCAGCCGCCGATCCGGGGCGACCAGTGTTCCCGGGTGCGCACGAGGTCCGGATAGACGCCCAGCGAGAAGGCGTTGAGGAAGTAGCCGTCCGCCCCGTCCGCACCCTTGGGGCCCGGCCGGAAGCGGCCGAGGTCCACCCGGATCGCATCGCCCGCGGTGAGGGCGGCGGCGGTGTCGTGGACGGTCTCGATGCCCACGTCGTAGGCGAAGTGGTTGAGCGTGCCGCCGGGGAAGACCGCCAGCGGCATCCCGTGCGTCGCGGCCACGGAGGCCGCCAGGTTGACCGTGCCGTCGCCGCCGCAGACGCCCAGCGCGCGGCCCCGGCCCGCCGCCTTCTCCAGCGCGGCCGACAGCTCCTCGGGCGGCACCTCCACCACCTCCGCCGCGGGCAGCGCCTCGCGCACCAGCGAGGCGGTCGCGGTGGCCGTGCCCGACTCCTGGTTCACCACCACGACGAGGTCCTTCCCGGCGGGCAGCGCCGGGGCCTCACCGGGCGGGCGGCCGGGCGCGGGCAGCTGGCCCCGGGTGGGCACGACCCCACGCAGGGCGAACGCGGCGCCCACGCCGAGCGCCGCACCCGCCAGCACATCGCTCGGATAGTGGACGCCGGTGTAGACCCGGGAGGCGGCCACGGCCACCGCGACCGGGGCCACGACCGCGCCCCAGCCCCTGGACTCCAGGGCCACCCCGGTGGCGAAGGCGGCGGCCGACGCGGCGTGACCGGACGGGAAGGAGGTGGTGACCGGCTGCCGCTTGAGCTGCCGCACCACCGGCACCAGGTCCACTATCGGCCGCTCGCGGCGCACCGCGCCCTTGCCGACCGTGTTGATCGCCGCCGAGGCCACGGCGAGGGACGCCACTCCGCGCAGTGCCGCCCGCCGGGAGCGCGCACTGCTGCCGAGCGCCGCGATCCCGGCCGCCGCCCCGAACCAGAGCAGCCCGTGGTTGGCGCTCCGGCTCAGCCTGGGCAGCAGGGGATCGGCGCCCGGCCAGTGCCGGTCCGCGACGCTCCGGAAGACGGCCAGGTCCCGCCCTTGCAGCCAGCCGCGCACTCGGGCGGCGGCGGGGGCGGCGGATGAGGTTCTCGGTGTGGACATGGCTCAGCGAATACCCGGCCGGGCCGGGCTGAACCAGCAGGCGCGCTGAGACCCTGGCCACGTGGAGCCACCGACCGGCGGAACGGCCCACGCGGTGACGGCCCCGGCCCGGGTGCGCGATGTGAGCGGGCGGGCCGCCCGGAACCTCCGTATAAAGAAGCCAGAGAGGCCGTCATGCAGACGCCGTCGGCCCGGGGCCGGAGCCGGACGCGGCCCCGGCCCCGGTGGCCGGGCTGGCGGCCGTGGGCGCAGACGCGGAGCGACGAGCGGCGGAGGAGGCCCTGATGCGCGGGACCGAGGACACCGGCCGGCCCGGGAACCGGGCCCACGCGGAGGACCCGGCTCACGGGCAGGACGGGGCTCACGGGCAGGACCGGGTCCGTCGGTCGGGTGAGGAGGCCGCTCACGGGCAGGACCGGGTCCGTCGGTCGGGTGAGGAGGCCGCTCACGGGCAGGACCGGGTCCGTCGGTCGGGTGAGGAGGCCGCCCATGCGCAGGACCCGGCCCGTCGGCCGGGAGACCGGGCCGGCCACGCCCACGAGGACCACGGCCCCGTCCGCTACGGGCCGCCCGCCCCCGATCCCGGCCTCCCGGTCCTCCCCGAACTGGCCGCCGTGCTCGCCGCCGCCTCCGCCCGGACCCGCCCGGAGCCTCCCGGCGGCGGCCCGGTCCTGCGCGAGGCGGCCCGCGGTTACTGGGACCGGCGCGGGCTGCACGGTACGGCGGGCGGTATCGCCGCCGCCCCCGGCGCCCAGCCGCTCCTCCTGGCCCTGATCGGCGCGCACGGTGGCGACGTGCTGATGCCGCGGCCCTGCCCGGCCACCTGGATGCCGCAGGCCCGGCTGCTGGGGCGGCCCGCCTACCATGTGCCGACCCCGGCCGAGTGCGGCGGCGTGCCCGACCCGTACGCCCTGCTGGAGACCGTCCGCCGGGTCCGTGCCGAGGGCGGCAGGCCGAAGCTGCTGCTGCTGTGCGTCGTGGACGACCCCACCGCCACCGTCGCCCCGCCCGAGCTGGTCCGCGAGGCCTGCGAGGCGGCGGTCGGCGAAGGGCTGCACATCATCAGCGACGAGACCTGGCGCGACACCGTGCACCGGCCCCGCGACACCGTCCTGCTCAGCCCCGCCGAGATGTGCCCCGACGATGTCACGGTGATCACCGACCTGGCCGGAGCCCTCGCGCCCGCCGCCTGGCCGGTCGCCGTCGCCCGCTTCCCGGACACCGCCCGGGCCGCCGTCCGGCACGCCCGCACCCTGGACATCCTGACCGCACTCGGCGCACTCGTCGCCGGTCCGATCGCCCACGCGGCCGCCCACGCGCTGGGGGAGCCGGATTCCGTACGCGAGCGGATCCGGCGGGCCGCGGCGCTCCAGGCCGAGGTCGCCGCCGCCGCCCACCGCGCCGTCCTCGGCTCCGGCGCGCTGGCCCGCCCCCCGCAGGCGGGCCGCCACCTCTACGCCGACCTCGGCCCGCTGCGCTCCCGGCTGGCGGACCTGGGCGTCACGGACTCCATGGAGCTGGAGGAGTACCTCACCGACCGGCTCGGCGCACCGACCCCGGGCGGCCACCGCTTCGGGGACGAACTGGGCGCCCTGCGCGTACGCCTGGGCACCGGTCCGCTGCTGGGGGCCACACCGCAGCAGCAGACGGAGTCCCTCACCGCGGCGAAACCCCTGGAGCTCCCGCATGTGGCGCAGGCGCTGGACGGCTTCGCGGCGGTCTTCGGCGCGCTGCGCTGAGCCCGGCCGGGCCGGAGCCCGGCCGGGCCGGAGCACGGCCGCCGTGCGCGCCCGGGACAGCACGCCCGGGACAGCAGGGCCGGGACAGCGCGTCCGGGACAGCACGGCCGGGACAGCACGGCCGGGACAGCACGGCCGGGACAGCGCGGCCGGTGAGCGCAGCCGGTCGGCGCGGCTACGTGGACGCGGGGCCGAACCGCGACCGCAGCCTGCGCCACAGCGCCGGAGCCCCGCTGATCAGCAGCGTCAGAGCCACCGCCGCGACCACCCCCTGCCACGGCTCCGGGAACAGCGAACCGCCCAGGATCCCGATCAACTGGTACGTCGCCGCCCAGGCCAGACACGCCGGAACATCGCCCCGGGCGAACCGTCGCAACGGCATCCGGCCCAGCAGACACGCCAGCATCACCGGGATCCGCCCGGCCGGCACCAGCCGGGACAGCACCAGCACCGTCCCGCCGCGCTCGTCCAGCTTCGCCTGCGCCTGGGCCAGCCGCTCCGGCGCGGCCCGGCGGGTGATCGCCTCCAGCCACTTCGAGCCGTTCTTCGACCGGACGCCGCGCTGCCCCAGCCAGTACAGGCAGACGTCGCCGAGGAACGCGGCGGCCGACGCCACCACGAACACGAAGAGCAGGGCGAACGGCGACGTCTGGTGGAACGCCACCACCGCCGCCGTACTCACCAGCGCCCCTGTCGGCACCACGGGCACCAAGGACCCCAGCGCCACCAGGGCGAACAGCGTCGGGTACCCGACCGCCTGCTGGGTCGACTCGGTGGGCAGCTCCCGCACCACCTGCTGGATCTCCTGGATCACCGGCCGACCTCCGGACCGACCCGTTCGCCGTGCCCCAGCAGGTGCACCGTCACCTCGGGCGCGCGCTTCGCCGCGTGCCGCACGAACTCGTCGCCCGGCGCGTGGAACTCGTGCGGACGCACCCCGTCCAGACCGATCGGCCAGTACGTGCCGTAGTGCACCGGCACCGCGGAGCGCGGCGCGAGCCGGGTCAGCGCCTCGGCGGCGCGGGCCGGGTCGAGATGGCTGTGCCCCAGGTAGGGCCCCCAGCCGCCCACCGGCAGCAGCGCCACGTCCACCGGCCCCACCGCGTCGGCCATCCCGTCGAAGAGCCCGGTGTCCCCGGCGAAGTACGTCCGGGCCTCGCCCTCGACCACGTAACCGAGCGCGGGCGCGCGGTGCGGCCCGACCGGCAGCCGCCGCCCGTCGTGCAGCGCGGGCACCGCCCGCACCCGCACCTCGCCGACCCGCACCGTGTCGCCCGGCCTCACCTCGGTGATCCGCAGCTGCCGCATCCGCCGGAGCATCCGCAGCCCCGGCACGGCCGCCACCGCGCCGCTCGGCACGATCAGCCGGCTGCCGGGAGCCAGCCGCGCCAGCGACGGCAGATGCAGATGGTCGGAGTGGAGATGGGAGACCAGCACCACCTCGGCCTCGGCGGCCTGCGGCGGCGGCACCTCGCCCCGGCGGCGGCGCAGATGCGCGAAGCGCCGTACGAACAGGGGATCGGTCAGCACCCGCACCCCCGAGTCCTCGATCGTGCAGGTGGCATGACCCCACCAGGTGACCTCCACCGGCACGTCCGCCTCCTCGCTCGACCCCGCGGCCCCATGGACCTGGCTCCCCGGGACGCCGTGACCCCGTGTCCCGGCGCGGCCCGCGCCACCCGTGCCCGGGTGCGCTGCCGCTACGAGCCTATGCGCCCCCCGTACCGTCCCGCCGCCCCTCGGCCGGACCGCCCGGAAGCCGCTGACCGGGACCGACGCTGTGAAAAGCTGAAGAGCGGGCTCCGGACGACCGGGGCCGGGGCGGAGAGGGCGTGAGGTGGACCGGCGTGGGTGACGGGAAGTGGCGTACGGCGGGCAGAGCCCTGATGCGGGTGATCGCGGTCTGGGCGGTGTCCACCCTCACCATGCTCGCGCTCGCCGGCATCCTGCCCGACTTCCAGCTCCAGTCCGACGACGGCGACACCATCACCAAGACCGCCTTCACCGCGGCCTGGGGCGCGGGCGCGTTCGGCCTGCTCTCCGCACTGGTCTGGCCCGTCCTCGTACGGTCCCTGCTCATCGTGCCGGCGCTCGTCCTCGGCGCGCTGGTCTTCTTCCTCAACGGTTCGCTGCTGCTGATAGCGCTGCGACTCATCCCGGACGGACGCGGCGACGCCGCACCGGAGACCGCCGTCGTCGTCGCCGCCGTGATGTCCGCCGTGGCCTCCGCCACCTCCACCGCGCTCGCCGTCCGCGACGACGAGGCCTACCGCCGCCGGCTGTCCCGGCTCGCCGACCGGCGCCGCAGACGCGGCCGCTCCCCGCGCCCGCCGGAGCCCGGTCGCGACGGACCGCCCGGCACCGTCTTCCTCCAGCTCGACGGCGTCGGCCACGATGTCCTGGTGAAGGCCGCCGCCGACGGGCTGATGCCGACCGTCGCCGGCTGGCTCGCCGACTCCTCCGGACACCGCCTCACCCCCTGGCGCACCGACTGGTCCAGCCAGACCGGCGCCAGCCAGCTCGGCATCCTGCACGGCAGCAACCACGACGTGCCCGCGTTCCGCTGGTACGAGAAGGAGACCCGTACGGTCATGGTCTCCAGCCGTCCCGCGAGCGCCCTCGAAATGCAGCGCCGGGCCATCGCGCACACCCACGACGGAGGGCTGCTCACCGTCGACGGCGCGAGCCGCGGCAACCTCTTCAGCGGCGGCGCCGGACAGCTCGCCCTGGTCCTCTCCATGGCCGCCCGGCGCGGCAAGGGCCGCCGCTCCCGCGCCGGATACTTCGCCTACTTCTCCGACCCGGCCAACGCCACCCGTACCGCTCTCTCCTTCGTCGCCGAGGTCCTCCGCGAGATCGGCCAGTCGACCCGGGCCCGCGCCCGGAAGGTCACACCGCGGATCAAGCGCGGCGGGCTCTACCCCTTCATCCGCGCGTTCGCCACCGTCGTGGAGCGCGACGTGGTCGCCGCCGCCGTCCTCGGCGACATGTTCGCCGGACGCACCGTCGTCTACGCCGACCTCGTCGCCTACGACGAGGTCGCCCACCACTCCGGCCCGCACAGCCGCGACGCGGAGAAGGTCCTCGAACGCCTCGACCGCTCGCTCGCCCTGATCGCCAAGATCGCCGACCACACCCCGCGCGCCTACCGGATCGTGCTGCTGTCCGACCACGGCCAGAGCCCCGGGGAGACGTTCGCGGGGAAGTACGGGCTCACGCTCAAGGACCTCGTCCGGGCGGGCTGCGGGCTGCCCGTGCCGCGCCGCGCCCAGCGCACCCGCAGCGCATCCGAGGCCCGCGACGCGGTGCGGATCGCCCTGCACCGCCCGGTCGAGGACCAGGAGGCCGAGCACCCGGCCAAGCTCTCCGACCCGATCGTGCTGGCCTCCGGCAACCTCGGGCTGATCTCCTTCCCCGACATCGAGGGCCGCGCCTCCCGCGAACAGATCGAGCGCCGCCACCCGGCGCTGCTCTCCACGCTCGCCAACCACCCGGGCATCGGCTTCCTCCTCGTACGCAGTGAGGACCACGGTTCCGTGGTGCTCGGGCCCGGCGGGGCCGAGGTTCCCGTCACCGAACTGGCGGACGGCGAGGGCCCGCTTGCGGACTTCGGCGTCGGGGCGGCCGCCGCCGTACGGCGCACCGACACCTTCCCGCACGTCGCCGACGTCATGGTCAACTCCATGTACGACCCGGCCACCGGCACCGTGCACGCCTTCGAGGAGCAGATCGGTTCGCACGGCGGCCTCGGCGGCGAACAGTCCCGGCCGTTCCTGCTCTGGCCGCGCGGACTGACCGACCCGCTCGACATCGTGGCCGCCGAGACCGCGGAGGGCGCGCCCGAGCCGCCGGGCGGCGGGCTGGTGGGGGCCGAGGCGGTGCACCGGGTGCTGACCCGCTGGCTCCAGGAGTCCTCCGGCCCCCAGGTGCCGGTCCGGGCCGAGGGCTTCGCCGGGGCCGACCTGGCGGACGAGCCGTTCCCGGCCAGGGCTCCGGTGCCGAGGACTCCCGTTCCGGAGGCCCCTGTTCCGGACGCGCCGGAGCCGGAGGCCTGACTCAGGCCGACTGCCGCCGTACGAGCGTCGGCGGGAAGAGCACGGAGGGCGAGGGGCCGCTCGGCTCGCCGATCTGCTTCAGCAGCAGCCGGGCCATCTCCGCGGCCATCTCCTCCACCGGCTGCCGGACTGTGGTCAGCGGCGGGTCGCAGGCGGCCGCCGCGCTGCTGT
Source organism: Streptomyces sp. SID14515 (assembly GCF_010548505.1). NCBI lineage: Bacteria > Bacillati > Actinomycetota > Actinomycetes > Kitasatosporales > Streptomycetaceae > Streptomyces > Streptomyces sp. SID14515. Next base: position 117,912 of record NZ_JAAGMH010000143.1, read on the forward strand.
CGTCGAAGCCGACCACCGCCACATCGGACGGCACATCGCGCCCGGCCCGGAGCAGCACCGGGAGCGCGCCCAGCGCCATCAGGTCGGAGGCGATGAACACCCCGTCCAGGTCGGGGCGGTCCGCCAGCAGCCTGCGCATGGCCGCGGCCCCGCCCAGATGCGTGAAGTCGCCCTCGGCGCAGGCCACGTCCTCGATGCCGTGCGCGGCGACGGCCTCCAGGAAACCGGTCAGCCGGACCTGCCCGGCGGGCATGTCCTGCGGACCCGAGATGGTGCCGATGCGCCGCCGACCCAGCGCGGCCAGATGGTCGGCCGCCAGCCGCGCCCCGGCGTGCTGGTCCACCTCCACATAGGCCAGCGGGGACGGCTTGTGCGGACGGCCCGCGAGGACGGCGGGCATCCGGGTCTCCTGGAGCAGCCCGGGCAGCGGATCGTCGGCGTGCGTGGTGATCAGCACGACCCCGTCGACATGGCCGTGGCGCAGATAGGAGAGCAGCTGGGTCCGGGAGGCCTCGTCGTCGGCCAGCATCACGACCATCTGGATCCCGGCCGGGCGCAGCACCTCCAGCAGCCCGCTGACGACCCGCCCGAAGTACGGGTCGGAGAACATCCGGCCGACGAACGGCTCGGACAGCGGCCGCCGTTCCCGCTCGGAGACCACCAGGGCCACCGAGTCCGTCCGCCGGGTCACCAGCGAGCGCGCCGCCCGGTTCGGCACATAGCCGGTGGTCGCCACCGCCTCCTCGACCACGGTGCGCAGGGCGGGGTCCACCGTGGTCGCCCCGTTGATCACCCGGGACACCGTCGCCCGTGACACACCGGCCACGGCCGCCACGTCCTCCAAGGTCGCGGGGCGTACGGGCTGCGGCACTTCGGCTGTCATGGAGCCCTTTATACCCGCAGGCCGGCCGCCCCGTTCAGCCGAGGGCCCGCTCCGCGCCCGGCAGTCGTGCCAGCTCGGCGAGGAAGGTCTCGCGCGCCGTCACGAGGGCGCGGGCCAGCTCGCGGGCGTCGGCCCGGCCGCCCGCGGTGATCTCGGAACGCGACACCTGCGCGGACTGGCGCAGATGGTCCCCGATCCGGGCGAGGACGAGCCGGTCGAACGCGGGCCCCTCGGCGGCGCGGGCCGCCGCCAGGTCCCGCTCGGTCACCATGCCGGGCATGTCGTGCCCCGCGTGCACATCGGTCAGGGGCAGCCCCATCCGGGTCAACAGGGGCCTGAGGCGATCGAGTTCGGCCTCCTGTCCGGTGCGCAGCCGGACCGCGAAGGCGCGTAGCCGGGGTTCGGTCGCGCGGTCGGCGGCGAGCGTCAGCAGCTTCACCGCCTGCTGGTTCATCGGCGTCATCAGCTGGACCCAGCCGACGTCGGTGGGGGAGGCGGACCCGGTGGCGGACGGCGGGGTGGACTTCCGTACCTCTGCTGGACGGGGCGCGGAATCCGCCGCCGTACGGGGAGCGGAGTCCGCCGACGAGCAGCCGGCCGCGCCGGTGAGGACCAGCACGCCCAGCAGGCCGAGGACGGCGGCCCGGTGGCGGAGCGGCGGGAGGTTCATGCGGTTCATGAGGTGTCCTCGTACGGTGGGGGAGGGCGCCCGCCCCGGAGCCGGGGCCCCGGAGCGGACGCGGTGCGCACGGAGTTGACGGACGATCAGGGTTTGCCGTCGAAACCGCACTTGACGATCGCGTTGATGCAGTCGCGGACGCGCTGCGCCATCTCCTCCTCCGGCCATACGTTGAAGAAGTCGCCGTGCATGGTGTAGCCGGGCCCGGACGCCAGCCGGAAGCGGGCCGGGTCGCCGTTCACCGGGTAGCGCAGCACCTGCCGGAGCTTGGGCACCGGCACCGGGTGGCTGGACGGGCAGCCCCCGGCCACCGGGTAGGCCATGTGGCTCTTGTGGTCGGCCGAGTCGAGATCCGTACCGTTCCAGCACTGCGGGAAGTCCAGGTAGGACTCCATCATCGTGCCGGGCGGACAGTTCACGAAGTCCGTCGAGGGGTTGACCTCACCGGCGTGCAGGCACGACCAGCGGGCGATCGTGTTGTCCTGCGGGCCGGTCGCCTTCGCGTTGCCCGCCACGATGCGCAGGCCCCGGGGGAAGGGCTGGATCTGCCGGATGACGTCGTCGCTGACCCCTTCGCCGAGGTAGTAGAAGGTGGTCCCGGTGGGCTCCACCTCCCGGTCGCCGTCGTAGAGGGTGGGCACCCAGTACGACGACAGGTCGGTGTCGGGGGAGCACGAGGTGCGGCCCTGCTCCAGCGAGGCCAGGTCGGAACCGGCGTGCGTGGTGTCGTTGCCGAAGAAGCTGTGCATGTGGGAGGCGCCCGGCAGCCCGGGGAAGACGATCGGGTCGTCGGGGGCCCGGTGGGTGTACGGGCATTCCGCGAGGAACTCGGCCACCCGCACCACATCCGCGGCGGCCTTCGGAGCGGCTTCCGCGGCGGCCCGGTCGGCCGCCGCGTTGCCCACGTTGGCCTGGAGGAAGGAGAGGGCGAGGGCCGCGGCGGCGAGCCCGGCGATTCTGTACCGCCAGGGCGGCAGGGAGCGTTGGCGGCGGTGGTCGGGGTTGCGTCGATGACGGAAGAGCACGGCACTCCTTCGGGACGTGGGGGGATGGGGGGATTCCTTGATCATGAGAGAGAGCGCTCTCTCGGAGGAACGTAGGATTGCCTTCTGTGCATGTCAAGAGAGTGCGCAGACCCAAGAAATGAGCCTGATCGCAAGCGAGTTGGAGGCGCATGCGTCGGAGAGCGCTCTCTCGAGATCGGGGCGGAGGAGAAGTCGGGGGCGTTGTCAGTGGTGGGCGGAAGAATGGTGGCCATGACGAACTCAGCTGCTGTGCTCGCCGATGCCGCCGCCTATGCCGCCGCGGTCGAAGAGGCCTCGCTCGCCGCCGCCGCGTACTACGCCACGGGCGAGAGCGCGCTGGACGACGACGCCTACGACCGGCTGGCGCGCGGGATAGCCGCGTACGAGGCGGAGCACCCGGAGGAGGTGCTGGCCGCCTCGCCGACGGGCAAGGTCGCGGGCGGGGCGGCCGTCGGCGACGTGCCGCACACGGTGCCCATGCTGTCGCTGGACAACGTGTTCTCGGCCGAGCAGTTCGCGACGTGGACCGCGTCGCTGGAGCGCCGGATCGGCAGACCGGTGACGGCGTGGAGCGTCGAGCCGAAGCTCGACGGCCTGGCGGTCGCCGCGCGCTATCGCAACGGCCGGTTCGAGCGCCTCATCACCCGGGGCGACGGCACGGCGGGCGAGGACGTCTCGCACGCGGCCGGTGCGGTCGTCGGGCTGCCGGAGCGGCTGGCCGAACCGGTCACCATCGAGGTGCGCGGCGAGATCCTCATGACGAACGAGCAGTTCGAGCAGGGCAACGCGATCCGTACGGAGCACGGCGGCGCCCCCTTCGCCAACCCGCGCAACGGGGCGGCGGGCACCCTGCGCGCCAAGGACCGGGCCTATCGGGTGGAGACGACCTTCTTCGCCTACGGCGCACTGCCGCTGCCCGATTCCGGCGAGCTCGCCGAGACCCTGGACGAGCTGCCCCACAGCGAGGTTCTGGCGTACGTCGCCGGCCTCGGCGTGCACACGGCCGCGGGCACCGACGTGGCGCCGGTCCGGGTCGCCACCGTCGAGGAGGTCCAGGCACGGGTGGCCGAGACGGCTTCCCTGCGCGCCTCGCTGCCGTTCGGCATCGACGGGATCGTCATCAAGGCCGATCTGGCGGCCGACCAGCGCGAAGCCGGCTCCGGCACCCGCGCGCCCCGCTGGGCCATCGCCCACAAGCTGCCCGCCGTGGAGAAGATCACCCGCCTGCTGGCCGTCGAGTGGAACGTCGGGCGCACGGGCATCATCGCGCCGCGCGCCGTCCTGGAGCCCGTGGAGATCGACGGCTCCACCGTCGGTTACGCCACCCTGCACAACCCGGCCGACATCACCCGCCGCGACCTGCGGCTGGGCGACCAGGTGATGGTCTACAAGGCCGGCGACATCATCCCGCGCATCGAGGCCCCCGTCGTGCACCTGCGCACCGGCGACGAGACGCCCATCGTCTTCCCCGAGAGCTGCCCGCAGTGCGGCTCCGCCATCGACGCGAGCGAGCAGCGCTGGCGCTGCACCCGGGGCCGCGACTGCCGCCTGGTCGCCTCCGTCTCGTATGCGGCGGGGCGCGATCAGCTCGACATCGAGGGCCTCGGCTCCACACGCGTCGTCCAACTCGTCGACGCGGGCCTCGTCGCCGACTTCGCGGACCTGTTCACCCTGGAGCGCGAGCGGTTGCTCGCCCTCGACCGGATGGGCGAGACCTCTACGGACAACCTCCTGGCGGCCATCGAAACCGCCCGCACCCGGCCGCTCTCCCGGGTCTTCTGCGCCCTGGGCGTACGCGGCACGGGGCGCTCCATGTCACGCCGCATCGCCCGGTATTTCGCCACGATGGACCGGATCGTCGCCGCCGACGTGGAGGCGCTCCAGCGGGTCGACGGCATCGGCAAGGAGAAGGCCGCCGCGGTGGTCGCCGAGCTGGCGGAGCTGGCCCCGCTGATCGGCAAGCTCGTCGCGGCCGGGGTGAACATGACGGAGCCGGGCGCCACCCCGCCCCCGGAGCCCGGGGCGGAGGAGGCGGCCGACGCGGACGCGCAGGCCGCCGGCGAGGCGGGGGCGGAGGCCGGTGCCGACGGCGGAACCGCCTCCGCGCTGCCGCTGTCGGGGATGACCGTAGTGGTCACGGGCGCGATGTCCGGAGTGCTGGAGAAGCTGACGCGCAACCAGATGAACGAGTTGATCGAGCGGGCGGGCGGCAAGTCGTCCTCCAGCGTCTCCAAGCGCACGAGTCTGCTGGTCGCCGGGGAGAAGGCCGGTTCCAAGCGCACCAAGGCGGAGGACCTGGGGGTCCGGATCGCGGTGCCGGAGGAGTTCGCGGAGCTGGTCGGCGCCTTCCTGGCGACGGAGGAGGAGGGCTGAGCCGATGGCGCCTGCCGTGCGGACATGACGTTCATGCCTGTGAATCTGCGGGGAAGTGGCGTTCCACCACCCCGTATTGCATAGTGAGGGATCGGTCGCGCCTCGCTATCAGCGGGCCGACGGGGTGCGTGGACGGCCGCGACGGGCGGCCGGGGGTGAGGGACGATGCGTTCTGTGCACGACGGACAGCGGCCGGGTCGCGCCGTCCCCCCGTCGCCGGGCCCCGCCCCGGCCACCGCTCTTGAGACCACTCCTCCCACCATTCCCGTACCGACTGTTCCCACCACTCCGGTACCGACTGTGCGCGTCCCGATCGCTTCCGCGCCCGGCGAGCGGCGAGGGCCGCTCCGCCCGGGTGCGGGCCCATGGGGGAAGGGCCCCGGACCGCTTCGTGACGGAAGCGGTGCCGGGGCGTTCGGGGCGGGGCGTTCCCACGCGGGCCTCCGGACGTACCACCGGTACGAGGGCGCTCCGGCTACTCCGGGCGCATCGGGTGCCACCCCGGCCGCCCGGGGGCTGGCCCTGGACCTCGGCAGCTCGCGTACCCGGGCCTGGGTGCCCGGCCGGGGGCTGGTTCTCGACCCGTTCCCGGACTCCGGCCCCCACGGTGGCGCCGAACGGCCGGTCCGGCGCGGGCGCATCGTCGACCCCGAGTCCTGCGGCCGGCTGCTCGGCCGGATCGCCGACGCCGCCCTGGGCCCCGACCGCAGCGACAGCGTGATCGTCCTCAGCCACCCGGTGCTCGCCGGGGCCGAACACCGCACCGCCGCGCGGGCGTTGCTCGCCGGACTCGGGACGACGCGCGTCGTGGTCCTCAGCAGCGCCCGGGCCGCCGCCGCGTACGCCGGACCGAGGGAGGCGGGCCCCCTTCTCGTCGTCGACATGGGGGCCGAGCTGACCGAGGTCACGCTCCTGGTGGGCGGCCTGGTCGCCGACGCCCGCCAGGCCGAGAGCGGACTCGACGACCTCGACGGCCTCGATCCGGCGGCGCTGCCCGCCGTCCTCGTCCGCACGGTGCTCGACATGATCACCTCCATGTGGCGGCACGACCGGCACGGCGCGATCCGGGGAGCCCTGCGCAAGGGCCCGGTGCTCGCGGGCGGCGGCGCGCTGCGGGCCGACGTCACCGATCGCATCGCCCGCTGCCTCGGCACCCGGGTGCGCCTGGCCGACGACCCGTCGACCACGGTCGTCCGGGGCGCCGGACAGATCCTCAGCTCCGTGCTCCGCCATCGGACGGCGCCGCCCGAGCATTCCGGCCGACCGAGGTGACGCCGAACCCGGGACGGACCCGGGCGAACGCGTTCCGGGTTCGGTCTGTGCTGACCACGCTGCTGCTCACCGTCCTCACCCTGGTCGGCGGTGCCGCCACGGCGAGCGGCGCGGCACCCGCCCTGGCTGCCCGAGGCATCACGCCCGCGGTCACGGCTGCGAGCGCCGCCCACACCGCCGCCGCCACCGCCGTACGCTCTGCCGCCGCAGCTACCGCCGTACGCTCTGCCACCGCCGTACCCTCTGGCTCCGCCGCGCCGAAGACCTACCCGGCACAGACCGAGCACGCAGGCCCGAGCGAGGGCCTGGTCGACGCGCGCACGGGCACCGGGGCGGTGGCGCAGGCCGGGCACGAGCAGCCCAGGGCGGCGGCCGATCCGGCGCAGGCTCCGCGGGCGGGCAGCGGCCGGCCGTACCTGCTCCTTCACGCACCGCCGCCACCGCACGACGCACTGACGCCCGCTCCGCCGGGGCTTGCCGAGCCGCGCTCCGGCGTACGGCGGAGCGCCGCGGAATCCTTCGACGCGCCCGGCAGCCGCAGGGGCGCGCTCCCCGATGTCCGGGGGCCTCCGGGCAGGACGACCACCGGTCCCACGACCGGTCATCCGTCCTGTTCTGCCGCATCGGCGTCACGTCCTCACTGAGGTGAGGGCGCTCGACGCCCCACCGGAGGATTTCCATGACTCGCGCCACCGTGGTGCGGGCGGTTCTGGCTGTCGCCGTGCTGCTCGTCGCCGCCTTCATCACCTTGACCATGTCGCCCAGACTCGGCCTCGACCTCCAGGGCGGCACCCGTATCGTGCTCCAGGCCCGGGACACCGCCACCGTCCAGGCGGATCGGGAGACCACCGACCGCACCCTGGAGGTGCTGCGGCAGCGGATCGACTCGCTGGGCGTCTCCGAACCGACCCTGACCCGTTCCGGCGAGGACCGGATCATCGTCGAACTGCCCGATGTCCAGGATCCGCGCCAGGCCGCCGAGGTGATCGGCCGGACGGCGCAGCTCAGCTTCCACGCGGTCGAGGGCCCGGCGGCCCAGGAGCCGGACGGGAAGACCAAGGACCCCGACCCCGAGCGGCTGACCCTCCCCGACGAGCAGGGCCGCATCCTCGCGCTCGGCCCCGCCCGGCTCTCCGGAGCGGGCGTCGAGGACGCCACCGCCGCGTTCGACGCGCAGGGCGGAGCGGGCTGGAGCGTCTCGCTCGAATTCCGGAAGGACGCCGGAAAGGACTGGACCCGGCTGACCGGCGAGGCCGCCTGCCATCCGGCCGGGGACGACCGGCGGAGGGTCGCCATCGTCCTCGACGAGAAGGTCATCTCCTCACCGCAGGTCGACCCGTCGGTCGGCTGCCGGGCCGGACTGCCGTCGGGGGCCACCCAGATCAGCGGCTCGTTCGGCGCGGACGAGGCACGTGACCTGGCGCTGCTCATCAAGGGCGGGGCCCTGCCCGTACCCGTCGAGATCGTCGAGCAGCGGACCGTCGGCCCGACGCTCGGCGCGGCGGCCATCGACGCGAGCGCGCAGGCCGCCCTCATCGGAGCAGCCGCCACCGCGCTCTTCATCACCCTCGTCTACCGGCTGTTCGGCGCCCTGGCCGCCGTGGCGCTGGGCGCGTACGGGGTGATCTCCTACGCCGCGCTCGTCGCCCTCGGCGTCACGCTGACCCTCCCCGGTCTCGCCGGATTCGTCCTCGCGATCGGGATGGCGGTCGACGCGAACGTCCTGGTCTTCGAACGGGCCAGGGAGGAGTGCGCGGAGCGGCCGAAACGCTCCCTGCGCTCCGCGCTGACCACCGGGTTCCAGCAGGCGTGGAGCGCGATCGCCGACTCCAACGTAACCACCCTGATCGCCGCCGGACTGCTCTTCTTCCTGGGCTCGGGCCCGGTCAAGGGCTTCGGCGTCACCCTCGCCATCGGCGTCATCGCCTCGATGTTCTCCGCGCTCGTCATCGCCCGCGCGCTCACCGAGATCGCCGCGAACTCCCGTTTCGTCAGCGACTACCGGAGCGTCAACGGCATCGGCCGCCCCGGCGCCGTACGGACCTGGCTGGTCCGCAAGGACCCGCGGCTCTTCCGGAAGCCGGTCCGCTGGCTCGTCGTCTCGGCGGCCCTGGTCGCCGTCGCGGTGGCCGGGATCGTGGTGCGCGGGATCGACCTGGGCGTCGAGTTCACCGGGGGCCGGCTGGTCGAGTACTCCACCAGTCGGCCGGTCGACGTGGAGACCGCCCGGGACACGCTCACCGCCGCCGGGTTCGGCGACGCGGAGGTCACCACGGCGGGCGACGGCGACCTGTCCGTACGCACCGGGAAGCTCGACAACGACGGCGAACACGCCCTGCGGGCCGCCCTCGCCGAGGAGGGCGGCGAGACGACGAAGGTACGGGACGAGCTGATCGGCCCGAGCCTCGGCGACGAACTGCGGCGCAACGCGCTCATCGCCCTGGCGGTCGCGGTGGCCGTGCAACTGGCCTATCTGGCCGTCCGGTTCCGCTGGACGTTCGCCGTGGCCTCCGTCGGGGCCATGGTGCACGACGTGATCCTCGTGGTGGGCGCCTTCGCTTGGCTGGGGCGGCCGGTCGACGGCATCTTCCTGGCAGCCCTGCTCACCGTCATCGGCTACTCGGTCAACGACTCGGTGGTGGTCTTCGACCGGGTACGGGAGCTGTGGGGGGCCAGCCGGAAGACACCGCTGGACACCATCGCCCGCCGGGCCGTCCTCCAGACCGTTCCGCGCACGGTGAACACCGGGATGGGCGCCCTGTTCATCCTGACCGCCCTCGCGGTGCTGGGCGGCGACTCGCTCGCCGACTTCGCGCTCGCCCTGCTCATCGGCATCGTCGTCGGCACCTGGTCCTCGGTGTTCACCGCCGTACCGGGCGCGCTCGTCCTGGAGCGGACCGCGAAGGCCCCGCCGCCCGTACCGGGGAAGGGGAAGGGCACGCCGCGCGGAAAGGCCCGTGCGAAGCGCCGCGACCCGCTGGACAACGGAGCCCGCGTCTGAGAGTGACGGGCCCGTGTCCGAGGTGACAGGAGAGGGCCGGGTCAGGACGGCACGTGGGCGTGCAGATAGGCGGCGGTCTCGCGGTCGGCCGGAAGGAACGTCTCGATGGCCAGCTCGGCCACCGTCACGTCCATGGGCGTGTTGAACGTCGCGATCGACGACACGAACGACAGGACCCGGCCCCCGTGTTCGAGCAGCATCGGCAGCGCGAACGCGGCGGGCCGCTCCGGCTCCCGCTCCGGCCCCGGCCCCGTGCCGTCCGTGTCGTTCGCCCGTGCGGGTACGGGGTAGGCGGCCACCTCGTCGTACAGCTCGCGCAGCTCGGGCGAGCGTACGAGGGCGATCTGACGGTCCATCTGCGCCAGCAGGTCCGCCCGCCACTCGGGGAGGTTCACGATGCGCGGGGCGAGCCCCTCCGGGTGGAGGGTGAGCCGCATGGCGTTCACCGGCGGGGTCAGCAGCTCCTCCGACACTCCGCCCAGCAGCAGCGCGATGCCCCGGTTGGCCGCCACCACCCCGTAGACGCCGTCCACCACGAGCGCCGGATAGGGCTCGTACGCCGCGAGCAGCCGGTCGAGACCCTCGCGCAGAGAGGCCATCGCGGGGTCGTCGAGCGGCGTCTGCGCGTAGCGGGGCGCGTAACCGGCCACCACGAGCAGCGCGTTGCGTTCACGGACCGGGATGTCCAGCTGCTCGGCCAGCCGCAGGACCATGTCCTCGCTGGGCCGGGAGCGGCCCGTCTCGATGAAGGAGATGTGCCGGGCCGAGGAGTCCGCGCGCAGGGCCAGCTCCAACTGGCTGATGCGCCGCTGTTCCCGCCAGTCCCGCAGCAGTGGCCCTACTCCCGTGTCGGGCAAGACAGTCGTCATGCCAAGACCGTAACGTCACCGGCGGGCCGGGGCCGGTACGGGCCGCCCCGGCCCGCTGTGACGCATGCGCCGACCCGTCGAGACGTACGCAACCGAGACCCACGGGAGCCGTTCCATGAGCGCCGAACCGCTGTCGCCGACCGAGATCGACCGCCGGCTGGAGAGCCTGCCCGGCTGGGCGCTGGAGGGGGACCGGATCACCCGGACCTTCCGGCTGCCCTCCCACTTCGCCGCCGCCGCGCTGACGGTCCACATCGCGCGGATCCAGGAGGAGCTGAACCACCATTCCGACCTGACGCTCGGGTACAACACGGTGGCGCTCTCCGTCCACACGCACGACGCGGGAGGCGCGGTCACCGAGAAGGACCTCGCGCTCGCCGCCCGGGTGGCGTCCGCCGCCCCGGCCCACGGAGCCGAATAGCCCGGCGCACCATGAGGCATTTGGTCTGAAGTGGTCCGAAGTGGCCTGAAGCATTCGGCTCAGGCCTCAGGCCACCGTGCCGAACCTCGGATTCGCGCCGAGCCACTGCGCGTAGCTCGGGCTGCGCGACACCGCTTCCGCGTACGCCGCGCGGGTCGCCCCGGCCACCGTCCCCGCCGCGGCGTCCGCGGCGGGGGAGTGCGGGTGCCAGCCCACCAGATGACGCCAGCTGAGCGGCGCACCGGCGAGCGGTCTGGTCACCAGTCCGGGCGCCGGCGGGAACGTCGCCCGGCACAGCCCGATCGCCCGCCCCACCTGCACCAGATGGACGACGGACGAGGTGTCCGTCTCGTACACCGAAACCGGGGTGAAGCCCGACCGCGCACAGGCCGCGGTGAAGCAGTCGGCGAAACAGCCGTCGCCCGGCACGTCCGCCCAGCACTCGTCCGCGAGCGCGGCCAGATCCAGTTCCGCTTCGCCGGCCAGGGCGTGATTCTCCGGCAGCATCACGAAGACCGGGTCCACCCCGACGACCTCCCAGACCAGCCGGTCCGCCAGCGGCGGCGGACTCTCGCCGCACGTTCCGATCAGCGCGAAGTCCAGCCGCCCGTCGATCACCAGCGAGGCGATCTCGGCCACCGACCACGAGGTGTACGTCGACACCGGCACCGACGGGTGCGCGGCGGCCATCCGGTCCACCAGACCGCCGAGCAGCGGACCGTGCGTGCCGCCCAGCCGGAACCGGTCCAGCGACCCCGTGGCATTGGCGAACCGCACGGCCTCCGCCTGCAGTTCGCTGACCGCGGGCAGGACCACCCGGGCCCGCTCCAGCACCAGTTCGCCGAGCGGGGTGGCACGCGCTCCGGTGTGGTCGCGGTCGAAGAGAGCGCCGCCCAGGGCCTTCTCGATCCGCCGCAGCTGAGCGCTGAGAGCGGGCTGGGCAAGCCCCAGCGTGGCGGCGGCCTTGGTGAGGCTGCCGGTGTCGGCTATGGCACGGACCGTTCGCAGATGGCGCAACTCCAGCTCCATAAGGGCAAGTTATGGGCCCGCCGTCACCCCGGCAATATGTGTGCTCCGCCTACCGTTCGGTCGGTGTACAGGAGGCGTACTCCGCCGGGTCGGCCCGGCGGGGACCGGCGTTCCGGTTCAGCCGTGCCAGACGCCGTCCGCGGCGGCCTCGCGGGCGAAGGCGGTGAAGTCCTTCGGCTCCCGCCCGAGCACGCGCTTCACCCCGTCGGTCGTCGCCGCGTTGTGGCCGTCCAACAGTGTCGCGAACAGCTCGGCCAGGAAGCCCGCCTCCGGTCCCGGCACCCCGAACCGCTCCAGCAGCGACGCGTACGCGGGTCCCGTCACCGGCGCGTACCGCACCGGCCGGCCCGCCGCCCGGCCCAGTTCCTCGGCGGCCCGGGCGAACGTCAGGGCCCGGGGGCCCGTCAGCTCGTACACCGCCCCCGCGTGCCCCTCCTCGGTCAGTGCGGCCACCACCACGTCGGCCAGGTCGTCGAGGTCCAGGAACGGTTCCGCCGTCGTGCCCGCGGGGAATACCAGCTCGCCGCCGAGCACGCCGTCCAGGAGCGCGCCCTCGCTGAAGTTCTGCGCGAAGAACGCGGACCGGACGACCGTGACCTCCACCGTTCCGGCCGCCTCGCGGAGGGCTTCCTCGGCGACGGCGGCCTGCGGCTCCCCGCGCCCCGACAGCAGCACCACCCGGCGCACCCCGCACGCCGCCGCGGTCCGCCCGAACACGGCCATCGCCTCGGCCGCCCCGGGCACCGCCAGGTCCGGGTAGTACGCCACATAGGCGGCCTCCGCGCCGTGCAACGCCGTGGCCCACCCCGTGTCGTCCTGCCAGTCGAACGGCGCCTCGCCCGTGCGTGAGGCCGAGCGTGAACCCGAGCGGACCGGCACCCCGAGAGCCGTCAGCCGCTCCACCACCCGACGGCCGGTCTTGCCCGTGCCGCTCGTCACCAGAACCGTTCCCACGGCCTGCCCTCCGTCTCGTCCGTTGCCAGCGCCAGCGCCAGTGCCGTTGCCGTTGTCGTCGTTCCGTCGCGTGTACGTGTTCTCCGTCATGGCTCCAGGCTCCCGGGCGCGCAACCGGCCGACCATGCTCCAAAGGCTCAGGCGCCTACTCCTCCGTCCACGCGCGCACGCGCCCAGGCATCGGCGCGTCTACGCTGGCGGCCATGGACGCTCTCGCCGGACTCCTGGACGGACCACGGGCCCGGGGCGCGTTTCTGCTCCGCATGGTGATGGAGCCGCCCTGGGCGGTACGGATCGAGGACCGGGCGCCGATCTGCCTGATGTCGGTCCGGCGCGGCACGGCCTGCGTCGTGCCGCCCGGCGGAGGCGAACCGGTCCGGCTCGGCCCCGGGGACATCGCGGTGGTCCGCGGCCCCGATCCGTACACCGTCGCCGACGCACCCGGAACGACGCCCCACGCCCTGATCGGACCCGGCGGCGTCTGCACCACGCTGCACGGCCGGCCGCTCTCGCAGGACATGGTGCTGAACGTACGGACCTGGGGCAACGCGGCCGACGGAGCCACGGCGGTCCTCGTCGGCACCTATCTGATGGACGGCGAGATCAGCCGCCGGCTGCTGGACGCCGTGCCCCCGCTGCTCACGCTCCCCGCCGACGCGCGGACCCGGCCGCTGCTGGACCTGCTCGACGCGGAGATCGCCCAGGACGAGCCGGGGCAGCGCGTCGTCCTGGACCGGCTGCTGGACCTGCTGCTCATCGCCGTGCTGCGCGCCTGGTTCGCCCGGCCCGGCGCCGACGCCCCCGCGTGGTACCGCGCGATGGGCGACCCGGTCGTGGGCAAGGCGCTGCGGCTGCTCCAGGACGACCCGGCGCACCCCTGGACCGTCGCCTCGCTCGCCGCCCGCGCCGGGGTGTCCCGGGCCGGACTGGCCCGGCGGTTCACCGAACTGGTCGGGGAGCCGCCGATGGCGTACCTCACCGGCTGGCGGCTCGCCGTCGCGGCCGACCTGCTGCGCGAGAGCGACGCCACGGTGGAGGCCGTGGCCCGGAAGGTCGGCTACAGCAGCCCTTTCGCCTTCAGCGCCGCGTTCAAGCGGGTCAGGGGCGCCGGCCCGCAGGAGTACCGCGGCAGCCCGCCGGAGGACCACCTCGATTTGCCGGACCGGCAAAGAAGCTTGCCGCGCGAATCCCGTCCGGGGACGCTGGCGCCATGAGCAGCCACGCCGGTCACGGCCACCACGACGCGCACACACCCGCCGCCACCCCCGTACACGCCCATGCTCACGCGCAGGCCCACGTCCATGCACATGCACATGCACATGCCCAGGCCCATGCGCATGGATCAGGGGGCGATCCGGCGACGGACATCGACTGGGACGTCCTGGGTCCGCTGCTGGAGCAGGAGGCCGAACTCAACGGCGCGCAGTACGAGGAGGCGGCCCGCTGGATCGCCGCTCTGCCCACCGTGCCCAAGGTCCGCCGGGTCCTGGACATCGGCAGCGGTCCCGGTGTCGTCTCCTGTCTGCTGGCCGAGGTCTTCCCGGAGGCCGAGGTGGTGGCCGTGGACGCCGCGCCCGCTCTGCTGGAACGCGCGGAGAACCGTGCCCGACGCCTCGGCGTGATCGACCGCTTCCGGACCCTGGAGGCCGAACTCCCCGACGATCTGGGCCGGTTGGGCGAGGCGGATCTGATCTGGGCGGGCAACTCCCTGCATCACCTGGGCGATCAGCGCGCCGCTCTGGCCGGATTCGCCGGGCTCCTGCGGCCCGGCGGCACGGTCGCGCTCGTCGAGGGCGGACTGCCCGCCCGGCGGCTGCCCCGCGACATCGGCATCGGGCAGCCCGGCCTGGAGGCCCGTATGGGCGCGGCCGCCGCCACGCGCTTCGAGCGCATGCGATCCGAACTCCCGGGCGCCAAGCGGGAGATCGAGGACTGGAGTGCCCTCTTCACCGCGGTCGGCCTCGAACCGCAGGGCACCCGCAGCTTCCTCCTCGACCTGCCCGCCCCGCTCTCCAGGACCGCCCGCGCCCATGTCGTCGCGAGCATCACCCGTGAACGGGAGGTGCTCGGCGATCTGCTGACGGCCGAGGACAGCGCCGTACTGGAGCGGCTGCTGGACCCCGAGGACCCCGAAGGCCTGCACCACCGCCCCGACGTCCATCTGCTGGCCGCCCGCACGGTGCACCTGGGCCGCCGCCGCCACGACTGAACCGGCGACGCCCTCCCGGGCTCCTCCGCGGTCCTACGTCACCGGCTCCAACTGCCACCACTGGAAGGGGGAGTCGGTGTCCTCCCACTGCTGAATCGTGCCGCCGTCCTCGGTGGAACGGTCCGCGACCTCCATGACGAGCCCGCTGATGAAGCTCACCAGCGTCACCGTTCCGGGGGCCTCCGGATGCTGCTCGATCAGCCACTCCTGGGCGCCGAAGTTGTTGGCCTTCCACTGCTGGATGCGGGTGCCGTTCGACGTATCGGCGTCGGCCACGTCCAGGCGCTTCCCGCTGTGCTCGTTGACCAGGTGGAAGAGGGCCGCGCCCTCGTGCACCGGGGACAGCCGCCACACCTGCGCGGCCGTCCCGTCGTCCTCGCCCTGCTGGACCCGGGCCCCGCTGCCCTTGGCCGCGCCGTACACCTCCAGCAGCAGCCGGCTGCCGACGTTGCGCAGACGGTACGGGCCCGCCTCGACGACGGGCGCGAGTTCGCCGCTCATGTTTCCTGTCTCCCCGGTTGACGTGTGTGCTGCCGCTGCGAGGCGGCTGGCGACGGCGGCGCCCCCACCGCGATCGCGGTGGGGGCGCCGGACTGCCGTCGGCTCAGGCGCCGACGTTGAACTCCGCCGGGTCGGGGCCGAGCCGCTTGCCCTCGTCCAGGGCCGCGAAGGCGGCGAGGTCGTCGGCGTCCAGCTCGAAGCCGAACACATCGAGGTTCTCCTTGATCCGCGACGGGGTCACGGACTTCGGGATCACGATGTTGCCCGTCTGGAGGTGCCAGCGCAGCACCGCCTGGGCGGGGGTGCGGCCGTGCTTCTGGGCGATGGCGACGACTGTCGGCACCTCCAGCAGGCCCTTGCCCTGGCCCAGCGGCGACCACGCCTCGGTGGCGATGCCGTGGTCGGCGTGGAAGGCGCGGGACTCGGCCTGCTGGAGCTGCGGGTGCAGCTCGATCTGGTTGACGGCCGGGACCACGGAGGTCTCGGCGAGCAGCCGCTTGAGGTGCTCGGGGTGGAAGTTCGACACGCCGATGGCCTTCGCGCGGCCGTCGGCGAGGATCTTCTCGAACGCCTTGTACGTATCGGTGTAGGCGTCCTTCGCCGGGACCGGCCAGTGGATCAGGTACAGGTCGACGTAGTCCAGGCCGAGCTTGTCCAGCGAGGCGTCGAAGGCGCGCAGCGTGCTGTCGTGGCCCTGCTCGCTGTTCCACAGCTTCGTGGTGACGAAGAGCTCGTCACGGGCGACGCCGGAGGCCGCGATGGCCTTGCCGGTGCCCGTCTCGTTCTCGTAGATCGCGGCGGTGTCGATACTCCGGTACCCGGTCTCGATGGCCGTGGCGACCGCCTTCTCCGCCTCGTCGTCCGGCACCTGCCAGACACCGAAACCGAGCTGCGGCATGTCGAGGCCGTTGTTGAGGGTGATGGAGGGGACCTGGCTCACGAGCGATCGATCCTAACGTCGTCGGTTGGTAACTCCCCACGACAACGACCGGGCAGGTCCCAGCATTCCCGCCCCCTTCCGGCGGCCTCGATCGCGCCGCCCCGTCGCCGCCGGGTCAGTGGTAGAGCGCGTCGACCTCGACCGCGTACGCCGTCTCGATCGCCTTGCGCTTCAGCTTCAGCGAGGGCGTCAGCAGCCCCAGCTCCTCGGTGAACGGATGGGCCAGGATCCGGAACGTACGGATCGACTCGGCCTGCGACACGGCCGTGTTGGCGGCCACCACCGCCCGGCGGACCTCCATCTCCAGGTCCGGGTCGCGCACCAGGTCGGCCGGGCCGAGCGGGGTGCGGCCCTGCATCGACAGCCAGTGGTCCACGGCCTCCTGGTCGACGGTGACCAGCGCCGCGATGTACGGGCGGTCGTTGCCGACGACGATGCACTGCGCCACCAGCGGATGCGCCCGTACGCGTTCCTCCAGACCGGCCGGGGAGACGCTCTTGCCGCCGGACGTCACCAGGATCTCCTTCTTCCGCCCGGTGATCGTCAGATAGCCGTCCTCGTCCAGCGCACCGATGTCCCCGGTCGCCAGCCAGCCGTCCTGCAGCACGGCCCGGGTGGCCCCCGGGTTGCCCAGATAGCCGGAGAACACGTTCGGTCCGTGCACCCACACCTCGCCGTCGTCCGCGATGTGCACCGAGGTGCCGGGGATGGGCTGGCCGACCGTGCCGTACCGGGTCCGCTCCGGGGGGTTCGCCGTCGCCGCCGCGGTCGACTCGGTGAGCCCGTACCCCTCGAAGACCGTCACCCCGGCGCCCGCGAAGAACAGCCCGAGCCGGCGGTCCATGCCCGAGCCGCCCGACATCGCGTGCCGCACCCGGCCACCCATCGCGTCGCGGACCTTCTTGTAGACGACCTTGTCGAAGAACTGGTGCTGCACGCGCAGCCCGGCCGAAGGACCGGGCCCGTCGCCGAACGCCTTCTGCTCCAGCGCTTCCGCGTACTTCACCGCGATGTCGACGGCCTTGTCGAACGGTCCGGCGCGGCCCTCCGCCTCGGCCTTGCGCCGGGCCCCGTTGAACACCTTCTCGAAGATGTACGGCACCGCCAGGATGAACGTCGGCCGGAACGTCATCAGGTCCGGCATCAACGCGTTCGCCGACAGCTCCGGCTGGTGGCCGAGCTTGACCCGGCCGCGGACCGCCGCGATCTCGACCATCCGCCCGAAGACATGGGCCAGCGGCAGGAAGAGAAGCGTGGCCGCCTCGTCGCCGGGCCTGGAATGGAACACCGGCTCCCAGCGCGTGACCATCGTGTCGCTCTCGAACATGAAGCTCGCGTGAGTGATCACGCACCCTTTGGGGCGGCCCGTCGTCCCCGAGGTGTAGATGACGGTCGCCACGGAATCGGGCGTCACCGCGCGCCGGTGCCGCTGCACCACCTCGTCGTCGATGCCCGCGCCCGCCACGAGCAGCTCGTCCACCGCTCCGGCGTCGAGCTGCCACAGCCGCTTCAGATGCGGCAGCTGGTCGATCACCGAACCGACGGTCATCGCGTGGTCCTCGTGCTCGACCATCACCGCCACCGCCTCGGCGTCGTGCAGCATCCACAGGACCTGCTCGGCGGAGGACGTCGGGTAGATCGGCACCGACTGGGCCCCGACCGTCCAGAGCGCGAAGTCGAAGAGCGTCCACTCGAAGCGCGTACGGGACATCAGCGCGACCCGGTCGCCGAACCGCACCCCGTGCGCGATCAGCCCTTTGGCCAGCGCCAGCACGGAATCGCGGAACTCCCCGGAGGTCACATCACGCCACTGGCCCTCGGCGTCCTTGCGGCCGAGCGCGACGCGGTGCGGATCGTCCTCCGCGTAGTCGAACACCACATCGGCCAGACCGCCTACTTGAGGCGCCGCCGCCAGGGGTGGGACAGTGAAATCGCGCAATGACATGCTCCTAATGGCGCTCCGCACAGCGCCGCGACGCTACCCCAAGCGGGGGCCCGGCGGGAGGGGCCCGGAGCCTCCGCACACCGAGTCGTCCGCACAGGTCAACCGTCGAAATCCGGCCAGATGGGCAAGGCTCGGGCGTCCGCCCGGTCCAGTTCTGACGGAGGGGTAAGCGGCTCGCGCCGGAATCTCCACCGAATCCGCCCGCTGCTACCACGGCCGGCCCGCGCCGGAGGCGGAGAGGCCCGCGCCGGGGGCGGAGAGCGTGGGTCGCTTCTCTAGCCGCCGGTCCCGCGGTGCAGCCGGTCGCCGCCCGCCAGGATCGCCGAGGCCAGCGCGTCGGCCGCCTCCTGGGCCGCGCCCCGCCGGTTCCCGTGCAGCAGGACGAAGTCGACGTTGCCGAGCTCCGGCAGCCCCGTCCTGGCCGGAACCGGCACCAGGCCCGGCGGGACCATCCCCCGCGAGTGCGCCATCACCCCCAGCCCCGCCCGCGCCGCCGCCACCAGACCGCTCAGGCTCGTACTCGTGCAGGCGATCCGCCAGGCCCGCCCGTGCTCCTCCAGCACCTCCAGGGCGCGCGCCCGGGTGATGGCAGGTGGCGGGAAGACGACCAGCGGCACGGGGCGCTCCGGATCGAGGCGGAGCTGCGGTGCGCCGATCCAGTCCAGTGCGTCCTGCCACATCAGTTCGCCGTGCGTGTCACCGGTGCGCCGCTTGGCCAGCACCAGATCCAGCCGGCCCGCCTCGAGCTGCCGGTGCAGCGTCCCGGACAGCTCCACGGTGAGCTGGAGCTCGACCTCCGGATGGTCGCGGCGGAAGGACTCCAGGATCTCGGGGAGCCGGGTCAGCACGAAGTCCTCCGAGGCGCCGAACCGCAGCCGGCCGCGCAGCCGGGTGCCCGCGAAGAACGCCGCGGCCCGCTCGTGCGCCGACAGGATCGTCCCCGCGAAGCCGAGCATCGCCTCGCCGTCCTCGGTGAGGTCGACGCGATGGGTGTCCCGGGCGAACAGCTGCCGCCCGGTCGCCTCCTCCAGCCGCCGCACATGCTGGCTGACCGTGGACTGGCGGACCCCGAGCCTGCGCGCGGCCTGGGTGAAGCTGAGCGTCTGGGCCACGGCGAGGAAGGTACGCAGCTGGGCGGGGTCGTACGTGGCGTCCATGGAGCCACGTTATCGGGTTCCGTGATGACAGTCAGAGTGGAATACAGGATTCCCGATGGCGCGGTACGGGAGCAGGATGGATGCCGAAACGGAACGCCTACCGCCGGAGCCTCCCGCACATGACCCGCCGAATCCCGCGACCGCCGTCCTGGCTGCCGGTCGACGCCTACATCCTGGCGCTGGCCGCGACCGTGGCCCTCGCGGCGCTGCTGCCCGCCCGGGGGACCGCGGCCGATGTGGCGGGCGGGGCCTCCACCGGCGCGGTCGCCCTGCTGTTCTTCCTCTACGGGGCGCGGCTCTCCACGGCCGAGGCGCTCGACGGACTCAGGCACTGGCGCCTCCACCTCACCGTCCTGGCCTGCACCTTCGTCGTCTTCCCGCTGCTGGGGCTGGCGAGCGGCGGCCTGGTGCCGTACGTGCTGACGCCCGAGCTCCAGGCGGGCTTCCTCTTCCTGTGCCTGGTCCCCTCGACGATCCAGTCGTCCATCGCCTTCACCTCGATCGCCCGGGGCAACGTGCCCGCGGCGATCTGCGCCGGGTCCTTCTCCAGCCTCGCCGGGATCTTCGTGACCCCGCTGCTCGCGGCCCTGCTCCTCGGCTCGACCGGGGGCGGGTTCTCGGCGGACTCGCTGCTGCGGATCGTGCTCCAGCTGCTGGTCCCGTTCCTGGCCGGACAGCTGCTGCGCCGCTGGGTCGGCGGCTTCCTCACCCGGCACAAGAAGGTGCTCGGCCTGGTCGACCGGGGGTCGATCCTGCTCGTCGTCTACACCGCGTTCAGCCAGGGAATGGTCGCCGGCGTCTGGCACCAGGTCACCCCGGCCCGGCTCGGCGGTCTGCTCGCCGCCGAGGTGGTCCTGCTGGCGCTGATGCTCGCCCTGAGCTGGTACGGGGCACGGCGGCTGGGGTTCGACCGGGAGGACCGGATCGCCATCCAGTTCGCCGGTTCCAAGAAGAGTCTGGCGGCCGGGCTGCCGATGGCGAGCGTCATCTTCGGGGCGCACGCGAGCCTGGCGGTGCTGCCGCTGATGCTCTTCCACCAGACGCAGCTGATGGTCTGCGCGGTGATCGCCAAGCGCCGCTCCCGCGACCCGGAACCGCCCGGAGGCCCGGCCGCCGCCTCCGGGACGTTGTCGGACCCACCGGTTACGGTGAGCCGGTAGCCGACAGCGAGGGAATGCCATGAGTGACGAGCCCGGTACGCCCGCCGACGACTTCCCGCACGGGGCGGGCAATCCGGCCCGCGGCGCTCTGCGGGCGGCGGGCTACACCCGCCTCGCCCAGCTCACGACCGTGACCGCCGCGGAGGTGCTCGCGCTGCACGGGGTCGGCCCGAAGGCGATCGGGGTCCTCCGCGAGGCGCTGGCCGCCGAAGGCCTGGCCTTCGCGGGGGAGTGAGCGGCGGCCTGGTGCACGGCGGATACCCGGGGCGGTGACCGGAGAGCGGCCGCCCCGGTCCCTCAGGCGGGTCGGACCTGCGGCGCCGCCGTCTCCAGCGCGATCCGGTGCTCACCGGCGTACACGTTCATCGACGGGCCCCGCAGGAAGCCGACCAGCGTCAGCCCGCTCTCCGCCGCCAGGTCCACCGCCAGCGAGGACGGCGCCGAGACCGCCGCGAGCACCGGGATCCCCGCCATCACGGCCTTCTGCGCCAGCTCGAACGAGGCCCGCCCCGACACCAGCAGAACGGCCCGTGACAGGGGCAGCCGGTGGTCCGTCAGCGCCCGGCCCACCAGCTTGTCGACCGCGTTGTGCCGGCCCACGTCCTCGCGGACGTCCAGCAGCTCGCCCTCCTCGGAGAACAGCGCGGCGGCATGCAGGCCGCCCGTCCGGTCGAAGACCTGCTGCCTGGCCCGCAGCCGGTCCGGGAGGGCGGACAGCAGCTCCGGGGTGACCCGCACCGGGGGAGCGTCGGACACCGGGTGCCGGGTCGTGGTGCGTACCGCGTCCAGGCTGGCCTTGCCGCACAGCCCGCACGAGGAGGTGGTGTAGACGTTCCGCTCCAGCGTGATGTCGGGGACCTCGACCCCGGGCGCGAGCTTCACGTCCACCACGTTGTAGCTGTTCACGCCGTCCGCCGTCGCCCCGGCGCAGTAGACGATCGACTGCACCTCGTCCCCCTCGGCGATCACCCCCTCGCTGACCAGGAAGCCCGCGGCCAGCGCGAAATCGTCGCCCGGCGTACGCATGGTGATGGCCAGCGGCCGGCCGTTCAGACGGATCTCCAGCGGTTCCTCCGCCACCAGGGTGTCTGCGCGGGAGGAGACGGCACCGTCCCGGATGCGGAGGGTGCGGCGGCGTTCGGTGACCCGTCCCATGGATGTGAACCCGATTCTGTCCGTGTGCGGCGGCTTCCGCGTCCGTGGGCGGAAGCCGAAACCTGACCCCGTCATTGTCCGGCACCCGCACCGGCGTGTCGCAGCCGCCGGCTCAGCACGCTGACCAGGCTGTTGTCAATGCTCCAACGTGTGGGCCGGATATCTGTGGGATCACGTGCCCTCGTACCCGACGGTAGCGACCAAGACTGGATGTTTCCTGCCCTACCTGACGATGGGAACCCGTATGACCGGCTCACGTGTCGTGGCGCTCGGCCACTACCAGCCCGCCAAGGTGCTCACCAACGACGACCTGGCCGCCATGGTCGACACGAGCGACGAGTGGATCACCAGCCGGGTCGGCATCAAGACCCGCCATGTGGGTGGCCCCGACGAGCCGGTGGACGAGATGGCCGCGCACGCGGGAGCCAAGGCGCTGGCCACGGCGGGTCTGCAGGCCTCGGACATCGACCTGGTCCTCGTCGCCACCTCCACCGCGATCGACCGGTCACCGAGCATGTCGGCGCGGGTCGCGGCACGGCTCGGCATGGGGTCGCCCGCCGTGATGGACATCAACGTGGTGTGCTCCGGGTTCACGCACGCGCTGGCCACCGCCGACCACGCGATCCGGGCCGGTGCGGCCACCCGCGCGCTGGTCATCGGCGCCGACAAGATGGCCGACATCGCGGACTGGACCGACCGCTCCACCTGTGTGCTGCTCGGCGACGGCGCGGGCGCCGCGGTCGTCACCGCCGACCCGGCCGCACCCGACACCCCGGACGGGCCCGGCATCGGACCGGTGCTGTGGGGCTCGGTGCCGGAGATGGGCAACGCGGTCCGGATCGAGGGGACGCCGCCGCGCTTCGCGCAGGAGGGCCAGTCCGTCTACCGCTGGGCCACCACCCAGCTCCCGCCGATCGCCCGCCGGGTCTGTGAGAAGGCGGGCATCGCCCCGGAGGACCTGGGCGCGGTCGTCCTGCACCAGGCGAATCTGCGGATCATCGAGCCGGTGGCCCGCAAGATCGGCGCGGTCAACGCCGTCATCGCCCGGGACGTGGTGGACTCCGGCAACACCTCGGCCGCCTCCATCCCGATGGCCCTGTCCAAGCTGGTCGAGCGCGGCGAGGTCGCCTCCGGGGCGCCCGTCCTGCTCTTCGGATTCGGCGGAAACCTCTCCTACGCGGGCCAGGTCATCCGCTGCCCCTGACCGCTCCCCGCGCATCTTTGTCCTGGGTGTGGAGAAAGTTGGGGCCGATTCCTGCGCAACTTCTTCCCACTCCGGGAAAGCGCTGCTACGTTCCCCTCGAAAGCCCGACGGACTGGCCGATGTGGCGGGGAGGGACGCGTGAGACGTATGACGGCACGACCCGCGAACGCGCATCAGGCGCGGCTGCTCCGACTGCTGCGCGACGGGGGCCCCAACTCCCGTGCGCAACTGGGTGATCAGGTCGAGCTCTCGCGCTCGAAGCTCGCCGTCGAGGTGGACCGGCTGCTGGAGACCGGCCTGGTGGTGGCCGACGGACTCGCCGCATCGCGCGGCGGGCGCCGCTCGCACAACATCCGGCTCGCTCCCGAACTGCGTTTCCTCGGGGTCGACATCGGTGCTACCTCGATAGATGTGGCCGTCACCAACGCGGAGTTGGAGGTACTGGGACACCTCAACCACCCGATGGACGTGCGGGAGGGGCCCGTCGCCGTCTTCGAGCAGGTCCTGTCGATGGCCGCCAAACTGCGGGCCTCCGGGCTCGCCGAGGGCTTCGACGGCGCGGGCATCGGGGTCCCCGGCCCCGTCCGCTTCCCCGAGGGCGTGCCGGTCGCGCCGCCGATCATGCCCGGCTGGGACGGTTTCCCGGTCCGCGAGGCGCTCAGCCAGGAGCTGGGCTGCCCCGTCATGGTCGACAACGACGTGAACCTCATGGCCATGGGAGAGCAGCACGCGGGCGTGGCCCGCTCCGTGGGCGACTTCCTCTGCGTCAAGATCGGTACGGGTATCGGCTGCGGCATCGTCGTCGGCGGCGAGGTCTACCGCGGTACGACCGGCAGCGCCGGAGACATCGGGCACATCCAGGTGGACCCGGACGGCCGGTCCTGCGCCTGCGGCAACAAGGGCTGCCTGGAGGCCCACTTCAGCGGCGCCGCCCTCGCCCGGGACGCGGAGGACGCCGCCCGGGAGGGCCGCTCGCCCGAGCTCGCCGTCCGGCTGGAGGCGGCGGGCCGCCTCACCGCCGCCGACGTGGCGGCCGCCGCCGCTGCCGGCGACTCCGCCGCGCTCGATCTGATCCGTGAGGGCGGCAACCGGCTCGGCCAGGTCATCGCGAGTCTGGTCAGCTTCTTCAATCCCGGTCTGGTGGTGATCGGCGGCGGGGTCACCGGCCTCGGTCACAACCTCCTCGCCAGTGTCCGTACCCAGGTCTACAAGCAGTCCCTGCCCCTGGCCACCGGCAATCTCCCCATCGTGCTGGGCGAGTTGGGGCCCACCGCCGGAGTGATCGGCGCGGCCCGGCTCATCAGCGACCACCTCTTCTCACCGGCCTGACCACGGGCCGGTACGCACCACCGCAACCGTCACCACAGCGTCAGTCAGGTACTCGTCAGGTCCCTGATCCCGTCAGGTATCAGCTCGTCAGGTACTAGTCAGCAGCCGTTCGCGGTGCCGCCGGCTCCACGGCACCTCCAGCCCTGCGCCCTGTCCGCTCACCGGCCCTCCCCGGCCCCTCGGCACCGCCCGAGCAGGGGAGACCCCATTCGCCGAGGGGATTCGTCATGGCACCAGAACCACCCCTGCTCACCATGTCAGGCATCACCAAGCTCTTCCCGGGCGTGCGCGCCCTGGACGGCGTCGACCTGGAAGTCCAGGCCGGCGAGGTCCACTGCCTCCTCGGCCAGAACGGTGCGGGCAAGTCCACCCTCATCAAGGTGCTCGCCGGAGCCCACCAGCCCAACGACGGCGAGATCACCTGGCGCGGCGAAACCGTCCAGCTCAAGTCGCCGATCGCCGCCATGCGCCTGGGCATCGCCACCATCTACCAGGAACTCGACCTGGTCGAGGGCCTGTCGGTCGCCGAGAACGTCTTCCTCGGCCATGAGCCGACCAGCGCGGGCTTCATCGTCCGTACGGGAGAAGGGCGTTCGGCGGCGAAGGCGCTCCTGGCCCGCCTCGGTCACCCGGAGATCGACCCCGCCCGGCAGGTCGGCGACCTCTCCGCCGCCCAGCAGCAGATCGTCTCCATGGCGCGGGCGCTCTCCCACGACGTCCGGCTCATCGTGATGGACGAGCCCTCCGCCGCCCTGGACCCCGACGAGGTCGACAACCTCTTCCGGATCGTCGACGGCCTCACCGCCGACGGGGTGGCGGTCGTCTACATCTCGCACCGGCTGGAGGAGATCCGCCGCATCGGCGACCGGGTCACCGTCATCAAGGACGGGCGGACCGTCGCCGTCGGACTGCCCGCCGCCGACACCCCCACCCGCGACATCGTTGCCATGATGACCGGCCGGGACGTCGCCTATGTCTTCCCGCCGCGCCCCGAGGAGCCGGCCGCCGCCACAGCGGAACCCGTGCTCCGGGTCCAAGGCCTGTCGCGCAAGGGCGAGTTCGCCCCCGTCGACCTCGAACTGCGGCCCGGCGAGATCGTCGGCCTGGCCGGGCTCGTCGGCTCGGGCCGCTCGGAGATCCTGGAGACGATCTACGGCGCCCGCAAGGCGAGCACCGGGACCGTCACCGTCGCCGGCAAGCAG
Organism: Streptomyces sp. SID14515; assembly: GCF_010548505.1. Classification (NCBI taxonomy): domain Bacteria; kingdom Bacillati; phylum Actinomycetota; class Actinomycetes; order Kitasatosporales; family Streptomycetaceae; genus Streptomyces; species Streptomyces sp. SID14515. The sequence goes on from NZ_JAAGMH010000143.1 coordinate 143,220, forward strand.
CTCCGCCCCGGCAGCGTCCGCGCCGCCGTCGCCGCGGGCATCGGCCTCGCCCCCGAGGAACGCAAGGCGCAGGCCCTGCTGATGACCGAGTCGGTCACCCGTAACGTCTCCGTCTCCTCCCTCTCCCGCTTCGCCCGGATCGGCTGGATCGACCGGGGCGGCGAGCGGAAGGCCGCGCGGAGCGCCACCCGCGAACTGCAGATGCGGCCCGACAACCCGGACGCCGCCGTCCGCACGCTCTCCGGCGGCAACCAGCAGAAAGCCGTCCTCGCCCGCTGGCTGCTGCGCGGCTGCCGGGTGCTGCTGCTGGACGAACCCACCCGTGGCGTCGACGTCGGCGCACGCGCCGAGCTCTACGCCGTGATCCGCCGGCTGGCCGACGAAGGCCTCGCCGTTCTGCTCGTCTCCAGCGAAGTGCCCGAAGTCCTGGGCCTCGCCGACCGGGTGCTGGTCCTCCGCGAGGGCGAAGTGGTCCACCGGGCCCCCGCCCAGGAGCTCGACGAGCACCGCGTACTCGACCTCGTGATGGAAGGGAGCCCGACGCCATGACACAGCCCGCCCCGTCGGCGCAGCACAACGGGCCGGACAAGGGGGCTCCCACCGGCCCCTCCGACGCACCGCCCTCGAAGCCGGGCGGCGGCAGGCCGGCCCTCGGGCTGCGGCTCGACGTCCGGATCCTGTCCCTGCTCGGCGTCCTCGCCGCCCTGATCCTGGTCGGCGGCATCACCGAACCGGACGCCTTCCTGGACACCGGCAACCTCCAGCTGATCCTGACCCAGGCCTCCGTCATCGGTGTCGTCACCGTCGGCATGACCTTCGTCATCATCAGCGGCGGCATCGACCTCTCCGTCGGCGCGATGGTCGCCCTCGCCTCGGTATGGGCGACGACCCTGGCCACCCAGGAGTACGGCTTCGCGGGCATCGCGTTCACCGCGGTGATCGTCGGCCTCGCCGCCGGACTCGTGAACGGCGTCCTCATCGCGTACGGGGGGATGGTCCCGTTCATCGCGACGCTGGCCATGCTCGCCTCGGCCCGCGGACTCGCCCTCCAGATCACCGACGGCAAGACCCAGATCGTCACCGTCGACTCGGTCCTGGACCTCGGTCTGCCCGACTCCTACATCCTCGGGATCCCGCCGCTGGTCATCATGTTCGCGGTGGTCACCGTCGTCGGCTGGCTGATCCTCAACCGGACCACCTTCGGCCGCCGCACCGTCGCCGTCGGCGGCAACGCGGAGGCCGCCCGGCTCGCCGGCATCGACGTCCGCCGTCAGCGCCTGTACCTCTACCTGCTGTCGGGGCTGTGCTGCGGCATCGCCGCCTTCATGCTGATCGTGCTCGCCGGCTCCGGCCAGAACACCAACGGCAACCTGTACGAGCTCGACGCCATCGCCGCCGCGATCATCGGCGGGACCCTGCTCAGCGGCGGCCGGGGCACCATCGTCGGCTCCGTCCTCGGCGTCCTGATCTTCACCACGATCACCAACATCTTCGCGCTCAACAACCTCCAGAGCGACGTCCAGCAGATCGCCAAGGGCGCCATCATCGTCGCCGCCGTCCTGGTCCAGCGCCGCACCCTGCGCGGCGGGGAGACCTGAGCACCCCGAGTGCCCTGAGCACCCCGGACACCACCGGCACCTGAGCGAACCCCCCGCACCCGCACCTCGTAGCACCCACCGGATGAAGGGTCAGACCGTCATGCCAGAAACCAGCCGCAGAGGGCTGCTGTTCGGAACCGCCGCCGTCTCCGCGGGCGCGCTCCTCACCGCCTGTACCAGCAACGAGCCCAAGAAGACGGAGCCCGCCGGCAACAGCGCCCCCGCCGACGACAAGCCGGGCAAGGCGGTCACCATCGGCTTCGCCGGACCGCAGGCCGACCACGGCTGGCTCAACGCGATCAACGTGAACGCCAAGTCCCGGGCGGAGACGTACTCCGACGTCACCCTGGAGATCACCGAGGGCTCCAACGACACCGCCGCCCAGATCGGCCAGGTCAAGACCCTCATCAACAAGAAGGTCGACGTCCTCGTCGTCCTCCCCGCCGACGGCAAGGCGCTCACCCAGGTCGGCCTGGAAGCGATGAAGGCGGGCATCCCGGTCGTCAACCTGGACCGCATCTTCGCCTCCCCGCAGGCCTACCGCTGCTGGGTCGGCGGCGACAACTACGGCATGGGCCTCAACGCCGGGCACTACATCGGCGAGCAGCTCAAGGACAAGCCGAACGCCAAGGTCGTCGAGCTCGCCGGGATCGACAACCTGGAGCTGACCAAGCAGCGCAGCCAGGGCTTCGCCGACGCCCTCAAGAACTACTCCAACATCAAGCTGGTGGCCCGTCAGGCGGCCGACTTCACCGTCGAGTCGGGCCAGGCCAAGATGGCCCAACTCCTCCAGGCGCAGAAGCAGTTCGACGCCCTGTGGAACCACGACGACGACCAGGGCGTCGGAGCGCTCCGCGCCATCCAGCAGGCGGGCCGCGACGAGTTCATCATGGTCGGCGGCGCCGGCGCCAAGTCCGCGATGGACGCCATCAAGGCCGACAACTCGGTCATCAAGGCGACCGTCCTCTACCCGCCGACCATGGCCGCGTCCGCGATCGACCTGGCGCGGGCGCTCGGCCAGAGCAAGGGCGTCAGCGGCCTCTCCGAGATGGAGATCCCGACCTCCCTGACCCTGTACTCCGCGGTCGTGACGAAGGACAACATCGACCAGTACCTGCCGACGGGCTTCAACTGACCGGGACTCCGGGGGATGCGGAGAGCGCATCCCCCGGCCCGTTACCGCACACCGATGAGGAGGAAGTCCGCATGGCCCGTAGTCAAGAGACGGAAACGCAAGCCCCAGCACCGTCGCCGCAGCAGGCGTCACCGGGAACGCTCGGGGTCGGCATGGTCGGATACGCGTTCATGGGCGCCGCCCACTCCCAGGGGTGGCGCACCGCCGGACACGTCTTCGACCTGCCCCTGCGGCCCGCTCTCGCCGCGATCTGCGGACGCGACCGTGCGGCGGTCGACGCCGCCGCCGCCCGGCACGGCTGGGCCGCGGCGGAGACCGACTGGCGGGCCCTGATCGCCCGGGACGACGTCCAGCTGATCGACATCTGCACCCCGGGCGACAGCCACGCGGAGATCGCCATCGCCGCCCTGGAGGCGGGCAAGCACGTGCTGTGCGAGAAGCCGCTCGCCAACAACGTCGCCGAGGCCGAGGCGATGGTCCGCGCCGCCGAAGCGGCCGCCGCCCGCGGGCAGACGGCCATCGTGGGCTTCAACTACCGCAAGGTGCCCGCGATCTCCTACGCCCGTCGGCTCATCGCGGACGGCCGGCTCGGCCCGCTGCGCCATGTGCGGACCACCTATCTCCAGGACTGGCTGGTGGACCCCGCGTCCCCGCTCACCTGGCGGCTCAAGCGCGAACACGCCGGCTCCGGCGCGCTCGGCGACCTCGGCGCGCACATCGTCGACCTCGCCCAGTTCCTGTCGGGCGAGCTGATCACCGGGGTGTCCGCCGTCTCGGAGACCTTCGTACGGGAGAGGCCCCTGTTCTCCGGGGCTTCGGCCGGGCTTTCCGGCAGCGCCGACACGGTGGAGCGGGGCGAGGTGACCGTGGACGACGCGGCGATCTTCACCGGCCGCCTCGCCTCCGGCGCACTGGCCTCCTTCGAGGCCACCCGGATGGCGGCGGGGCGCAAGAACGCTCTGCGCCTGGAGATCAACGGGGAGTTGGGCTCGCTCGCCTTCGACCTGGAGCGGCTCAACGAACTGTCCTTCCACGACCACACCGAACTCGCCGCCACCGCGGGCTTCCGGCGCATCCTCGTCACCGAACCCGAGCACCCCTACCTGGAGGCCTGGTGGCCGCCGGGCCACGCCCTCGGCTACGAGCACACCTTCGTCCACCAGGCCCGCGACGTGGTCCACACGATCGCCGAAGGCATCGCGCCCCGGCCCTCGTTCGCGGACGGGCTCCAGGTGCAGCGGGTGCTCGCCGCCGTCGAGGAGAGCGCCGCGAAGAACTCCGTCCACACTCCGGTCCCCGCCTAGGAGGTCGCCGCCCATGCCCCGCCCCTTCACCCTCTTCACCGGCCAGTGGGCCGACCTCCCGCTGGAGGAGGTCTGCCGCCACGCCCGCGACTTCGGCTACGACGGACTGGAACTCGCCTGCTGGGGCGACCACTTCGAGGTCGACAAGGCGCTCGCCGACCCCGGCTACCTGGACAGCAGGCACCAACTGCTCGACAAGTACGGGCTGAAGTGCTTCGCGATCTCCAACCACCTGGTCGGCCAGGCGGTCTGCGACAACCCGATCGACGAACGCCACCAGGGCATCGTGCCCGCCCGCATCTGGGGCGACGGCGAGCCCGAAGGCGTACGGCAGCGGGCCGCCGCGGAGATCGCGGACACCGCCCGGGCCGCCGCCGCCTTCGGCGTCGACACGGTCATCGGCTTCACCGGCTCCTCGATCTGGCACCTCGTCGCGATGTTCCCGCCCGTTCCGCCGCACATGATCGAGCGGGGCTACGAGGACTTCGCCGAGCGCTGGAACCCGATCCTGGACGTCTTCGACGCCGAGGGGGTGCGCTTCGCCCACGAGGTGCACCCGAGCGAGATCGCCTACGACTACTGGACCACCAAGCGCGCCCTCGAAGCGGTGGACCACCGGCCCGCGTTCGGGCTGAACTTCGACCCGAGCCACTTCGTCTGGCAGGACCTCGACCCGGTCGGCTTCCTGTACGACTTCCGCGACCGGATCTACCACGTGGACTGCAAGGAGGCCCGCAAGCGCCTCGACGGCCGCAACGGCCGCCTCGGCTCGCATCTGCCCTGGGGCGACCCCCGGCGCGGCTGGGACTTCGTCTCCGCCGGCCACGGCGACGTGCCCTGGGAGGACGTCTTCCGGATGCTCCGGTCCATCGGCTACGAGGGCCCGGTCTCCGTGGAGTGGGAGGACGCCGGCATGGACCGGCTGCACGGCGCTCCGGAAGCGCTTGCCAGCCTCAAGCGGTTCGACTTCGACCCGCCGTCGGCCTCCTTCGACGCGGCCTTCGGCGGCGGCGAGTAGCACGCTCTGCCGGGCCCCGGGGGCATGATCCGTACATCGGGCCCCAGCCCCCGGGGCTGCCTCGCCCTGCCCGGAAATCGCTTTGTCCTGGCGGAAGCAGAAGTTCGACTTACCTGTTGCACAAGGGCTTTCCGTCGAGGACGAACAGGTCTACCGTCCACCACGTGTACACGACATGACTCGCGTCACCGGGGTCGCTCCCGACCCCGGTGACGCACGCGCGGCAGTCCCCGCGCGGCACGGCACGGCTACACCCGCCCGTACAACCGGCACTCTCCGGAGGACCAACGTGCACAGAACCAGAAAGCGGCTCCTGGCCCGGACCCGCGTCCGTAAAACGCTCGCGCTGTTCACCGGCGGGCTTCTCGCCGCCGCGACCCTGACCCTCGGCTCCGCTCCCGGCGCCACCGCCCACCCGGGTCACCCGGGCCACGACGAGCCCGTGGCGGAGGACTTCCAGCAAGTCACCCTGGCCAAGGGCGCGGAGGAGACCGGCGAGCCCATGTCGCTCGCCGTCCTCCCCGACCGCAGCGTGCTGCACACCTCGCGCAGCGGCGAGCTGCGGATCACCGACAGCGCCGGCAACACCAGGATCTCCGGCACCCTCCCCGTGTACACGCACGACGAGGAAGGCCTCCAAGGCGTCGGCGTCGACCCGGACTTCGCCGAGAACCGGGCGATCTACCTCTTCTACGCACCCCCGCTGGACACCCCCGCGGGCGACGCCCCGGAGACCGGCACCGCCGCCGACTTCGCGAAGTTCGAAGGTGTCAACCGGCTCTCCCGCTTCGTCCTCAACGAGGACGGCACGCTCGACAACGCCAGCGAGAAGAAGGTCCTGGACGTCGCCACCTCGCGCGGCACCTGCTGCCACGTCGGCGGTGACATCGACTTCGACGCCGAGGGCAACCTCTACCTCTCCACCGGCGACGACACCAACCCCTTCGCCTCCGACGGCTTCACGCCGATCGACGAACGCCCCGACCGAAACCCGGCGTTCGACGCCCGGCGCACCTCGGGCAACACCAACGACCTGCGCGGCAAGATCCTGCGCATCAAGGTCGCCGAGGACGGCTCGTACACCGTCCCCGAGGGCAACCTCTTCGAGCCCGGGACGGACAAGACCCGCCCCGAGATCTACGCGATGGGCTTCCGCAACCCCTTCCGCTTCTCCGTCGACCAGGCCACCGGCACCGTGTACGTAGGCGACTACGGCCCCGACGCGGGCGCGGCCGACCCCAAGCGCGGACCGGCCGGCAAGGTCGAGTTCGCCCGGGTGACGAAGGCCGCCAACTTCGGCTGGCCCTTCTGCGTCGGCGACAACGAGCCCTACATCGACTACGACTTCGCCACCAAGACCTCGGGCGCGGCCTTCGACTGCGCCGCCCCGAAGAACGAGTCGCCGCACAACACCGGACTCGTCGACCTGCCGCCGGCCGAGGCCGCGTGGATTCCGTACGACGGCGGTTCGCTGCCCGAGTTCGGCACCGGCTCCGAGTCCCCGATGGGCGGACCCGTCTACCGCTACGACGCGGACCTGGACTCCCCGGTGAAGTTCCCCGAGGCCTACGACGGCGACTTCTTCGCCGGTGAGTTCGGCCGCCAGTGGATCAAGCGTATCGAGCAGGACGCCGACGGCGGCGTCCAGTCCATCAACGACGTGCCGTGGTCCGGTACGCAGGTCATGGACATGGCCTTCGGCCCGGACGGGGCGCTGTACGTCCTGGACTACGGCCTCGCCTGGTTCGGCGGCGACGAGAACTCCGCGCTCTACCGCATCGAGAACGCCACCGGAGGCCGCTCGCCCATCGCCGAGGCCTCGGCGAACAAGACCTCGGGCACCGCACCGCTGAAGGTGAAGTTCTCCTCGGCCGGCACGGCGGACGGCGACGACGACCCGCTGACCTACTCCTGGGACTTCGGTGACGGCGGCACCTCCACCGCCGCCAACCCCACGTACACGTACAAGAAGAACGGAACCTACACCGCCACCCTCACCGCCGAGGACCCGACCGGCCGCACCGGCTCCGCCAGCGTCCACGTCACCGTCGGCAACACCGCCCCGACCGTGGAGCTGGTGCTCCCCGAGGACGGGCAGCTCTTCGAGTTCGGTGACTCCGTGCCGTTCAAGGTGAACGTCAGCGACCCGGAGGACGGCACCATCGACTGCACCAAGGTCGAGGTCAAGTTCACCCTGGGCCATGACAGCCACGGCCACGACATCACCACCGAGCACGGCTGCGAGGGCACCATCAAGACCGCCATGGAAGGCGGCCACGACCCCAACGCCAACATCTACGGCGGCATTTCGGCCTCGTACACCGACAACGGCGGTGGCGGCCAGGCCAAGCTGACCGGCAAGGACACCTCCCGGCTCCAGCCCAGGCACCGCCAGGCCGAGCACTTCGACGACTCCTCCGGCGTCACCACGCCGAGCAAGTCCAGCGCACACGGCGGAAAGACCGTCGGGGACATCCACAACGACGACTGGATCTCCTTCGACACCTACGTCCTCGGCAACACCACCAAGCTCACCGCCCGCATCTCCTCGGCCGGCTCCGGCGGCTTCCTCGAAGTGCGCACCGGATCGCCCACCGGCAAGATCCTCGGCTCGGGCCCGGTGCCGGTGACCGGCAGCTGGGACACCTTCCAGGACATCGACATCCCGCTGCGCGGAGCGCCCAAGAAGCAGACCGAACTCTTCCTCGTCTTCAAGGGCGGCGACGGAGCCCTCTACGACATCGACGACTTCGAACTGTCCAACACCCCGGTCGACAAGACCGCCAAGCGCGTCCTGGTCTTCTCCAAGACCGCCGGCTTCCGCCACGACTCCATCCCGGACGGCATCGCCGCCCTGAAGGAGATTGGCAAGGACACCAACATCACGGTCGACTCCACCGAGTCCGCCGCCCAGTTCACCACCAGCAACCTGGCCCGCTACGACGCCGTCGCGTTCCTCTCCACCACCGGTGATGTCCTCAACGCCGAGCAGCAGAAGGCGTTCGAGAACTACGTGGCCACCGGCGGCGGTTACGTCGGCATCCACGCTGCCGCCGACACCGAGTACGACTGGGAGTTCTACGGCGGCCTCGTCGGCGCCTACTTCGACTCGCACCCGCAGATCCAGCCCGCCACCGTCCGCGTCGAGGACCACGACCATCCGGCCACCGCCCACCTGGACGAGGAGTGGGAGCGCACCGACGAGTGGTACAACTACCGCACCAACCCCCGGGACAAGGCCAAGGTGTTGGCCACCCTCGACGAGACCACCTACACCGGCGGCAACATGAAGGGCGATCACCCGATCTCCTGGTGCCAGACCTACGAGGGCGGCCGCTCCTTCTACACCGGCCTCGGCCACACCAAGGAGTCCTACGCCGAACCGGAGTTCCGCAGCCACGTACTGGGCGGCCTGCGCTACGCCACCGGTCAGGTCAAGGCCGACTGCAAGCCGGACAAGGACTACCGGCCCATCTTCAACGGCAAGACGCTGGAGGGATGGAAGCAGGCCGGCCCGGGGAAGTTCTCCGTCAGTGACGGCGCCCTGCACTCCGAGGGCGGCATGGGTCTGCTCACCTACCAGGCCAAGGAACTGAAGTCGTACTCGCTCAAGCTCGACTGGAAGATGGCCGGCGACGACAACTCCGGTGTCTTCGTGGGCTTCCCGGAGTCCGACGACCCCTGGTCGGCGGTCAACAACGGGTACGAGATCCAGATCGACGCCACGGACGCCGCCGACCGCACCACCGGCGCCGTCTACACCTTCAAGTCCGCCAACATCAAGGCCCGTGACCGCGTCCTGCGGCCCCCGGGACAGTGGAACAGCTACGAGATCAAGGTCCAGGGCGAACGTCTGCAGATCTTCCTCAACGGAGCGAAGATCAACGACTTCACCAACACCGACCCGGCCCGCAGCCTGAAGGACGGCTACATCGGCCTCCAGAACCACGGAGCCGACGACCAGGTGTCCTTCCGCAACATCCAACTGAAGGAGCTGCCCTCGAAGTAGGGCGGCCGCCTCTGCCGACGACGGGCGGGGGAAGCACTCACACCTTCCCCCGCCCGTCGTCCACCACCCCCGACATCCCCCCAGGGAGGCAGCCCGTGACCGCACACGCCGATCGTGAAGGCCGAACCGACGCCCCAGGCCGCATCGACGCCCCGAGCCACTCGGAGGCCCCCGGCGCCACGGGTGCCACGGGCCGTACGGAGATCGCGGGCCTGGCCGGCGCCGCGGACCGTTCGGAGGTCGCGGGCCGTACCGGCGTCTGGTTCATCGGAGCGCGCGGCTCCGTGGCGACCACCGCCACCGCGGGCTGCGCCGCCATCGCCGCGGGCCTGCACCCGCCGACCGGCATGGTCACCGAGACGCCTCCCTTCGCCGACAGCGGTCTGCCCGCCCTGACCGACCTGGTCTTCGGCGGCCACGACACCCTCGACTGCCCGCTGTCCAAGCGGGCCGAGGCGCTGGCCGACGGCGGAGTGCTGCCGCACGGACTTCCCTCCGCCGTACGCGCCGAACTCGACGCCGCCGACGCCGAGATCCGCCCCGGCGGACCGCTCCCCGGCGACACCCGCAGCGACCAGGAACTCATCGCCGCGTTCGCCGCCGACCTCACCGACTTCGCCCACCGCCACGACCTGGCCCGCACCGTCGTCGTCAACGTCGCCTCCACCGAACCAGCGCCCGGCCCCGACGACACCCGGCTGCCCGCCAGCTCGCTCTACGCGGCCGCCGCCCTGCGCGCGGGCTGTGCCTACGCCAACTTCACCCCCTCCACCGGACTGCGCACCCCCGCGCTCACCGACACCGTCGCCTCCAGCGGACTTCCCCACGCCGGACGCGACGGCAAGACCGGCCAGACGCTGCTCCGTTCCGTGCTCGCCCCGATGTTCCTCCAGCGCGCCCTCGCCGTACGGGCGTGGTCCGGATCGAACCTGCTGGGCGGCGGGGACGGGGCGGCGCTGGCCGATCCGGCGGCCGCCGCCGCGAAGAACGCCGGCAAGGAACGCGTCCTGGCCGACACCTTCGGCACCGCCCCCGAGGGCGAGGTGCACATCGACGACGTGCCCGCGATGGGCGACTGGAAGACCGCCTGGGACCACATCGCCTTCGACGGCTTCCTCGGCTCCCGCATGATCCTCCAGACCATCTGGCAGGGCTGCGACTCGGCCCTCGCGGCCCCGCTGGTCCTGGACCTGGCACGGCTGCTCGCCCGCGCCCACGAGGCCGGGATCAGCGGCCCGCTGCCGGAGCTGGGCTTCTACTTCAAGGACCCGGACGGCGGCACCTCGGCGGCGCTCGCCGAGCAGTACGCCACTTTGCTCTCCTTCGCCGAGCGGCTGCGGGCCCAGGCGTGAGGCGGCGAAGGCGAGCCGTCCAGACCGCGCTGGTGGCGGCCCTGTCGGTGCTCCCGACCGGGCGGCGGAACGGTTTTGCACACGGCGGCCCGTCCGCCGTGACCGATGACAGCCTGTCCGGTGCGGGTGGGACTGCGCCCGCACCGGACAGGCCCGGACCGCCCCCCACGGGCCGGAACGGAGAACAGGGCGCTGACGCCCCGGACGCTAGCCGGTCGCACGCGGCTTCCGGACGGGACACCGAGCAGAGCGCCGACCGGGCCTCGGACCGGGCTACCGGCCCGGGCGCCGACCGGGGCACGCCCCGGGCACGTCTGCGGGCCTGGGCGGAACTGCTCCGCGTCTCCGCCCTGTTCTCCGTGCCCGGGGACGCGCTGGCGGGCGCGGCGGCGGTGGGCCGCCGGCCCGGCCGGGGCACCGCACTGGCGATCGGTGCGTCGCTGTGCCTGTACGAGGCCGGGATGGCCCTCAACGACTGGGCCGACCGCGACGAGGACGCCGTGGACCGCCCGCACCGCCCGATCCCCTCGGGCCACATCAGCCCGGCGGCGGCCCTGGGCGCGGCCGGGGTACTGACCGCGACGGGCCTCGCCCTGGCGGCCCGGGCCGGCCGCCCCGCGCTGACCGTGGCCACGGGCCTGGCCGCCACGGTCTGGGCCTACGACCTCCACCTGAAGCACACGAAGGCGGGCCCGGCGGCGATGGCCGCGGCCCGCTCGCTGGACCTGCTGCTGGGCGCGACGGCGACGGCCACGGCGACGGGCGTGCGCCGCGCACCTGGCCGGAGCCGTTCACGCGACAACGTTGCCGGGACGTCGGCGGCCGCGCCGACGCCAGGCGCGCTGACGGCATCCCTGCCCGCGCTGCCCGCAGCCCTGGTGCTCGGGGCGCACACCTACGGCGTCACCGCCGTATCGCGCCACGAGGCACAGGGCGGCTCCACCGGAACACCGCTCGCGGTGCTGGCCACGACGACGGCACTCGCGGCAGCGGTGCTGAGAGCGCCCCGTGGACGGGCCCCGGACAGCCCCGGTGCGACCACGGACCACGGCGGGGCAGGGCTGCGGGACGCGAGCCGCACCGGGCGGGCCGCCGTCGGCCCGAGGCCTCAGGGCGCGGGCCTCCCCGGGTGGTCCGCCGTCCTCGGCGCGAGCCCGCAACCCGTGGGCTCCCTCGGGCAAGCCCTCCCCGGTTGGGCCACCGACCCCCTCCGGCTCCTGGTGATCGCGCTCACCGGCGCCTACCTCCGTACCGCCGGACCACCCCTCCTGCACGCAGCGCTGAACCCGTCACCGCCGCTCACCCAGCGGGCGGTCGGCGGGGGCATCCGGGCCATGATCCCGCTCCAGGCCGCGCTCGCCGCCCGCGCCGGGGCGCCCGTCACCGGACTCGCCGTCATGGGGCTCGTCCCCCTCGCCCGCAGCCTCTCCCGGAAGGTGAGCCTCACATGACCCTCCACCTCGGATACGGCACCAACGGGCTCACCGACCTCCGCCTCGACGACGCCCTCGGCCTGCTCGCCGACCTCGGCTACGAGGGCGTCGGCCTGACCCTCGACCACATGCACCTGGACCCCATGGCCCCGGACCTCGCCGAACGCACCCGCCAGGTCCGGCGCAGGCTCACCTCCCTCGGGCTCCGGGTCACCGTGGAGACCGGCGCCCGCTATGTCCTCGACCCGCGCCGCAAGCACGGCCCCTCCCTCCTCGACCCGGACCCCGACGCCCGCGCCGCCCGTACCGCGCTGCTCGTCCGCGCCGTCGACGTGGCCGCCGAACTCGGCGCGCACGCCGTCCACTGCTTCAGCGGCATCACCCCGCCCGGCACCTCGACGGACACCGCGTGGAAACGGCTCACCGAAGCGATCGCCCCGGTCCTGGAAGCCGCCGACCGGTCCGGCATCCCTCTCGCCATCGAGCCCGAACCCGGTCACCTCCTCGCCACCCTCGCCGACTTCCACCACCTGCGCGGCCTCCTCGGCGACCCGGGACCGCTCGGCCTCACCCTCGACATCGGCCACTGCCAGTGCCTGGAGGACGCCTCGCCGGTGGAGTGCATCAAGGACTCCGCCCCCTGGCTCCGGCACGTCCAGATCGAGGACATGCGGCGCGGAGTCCACGAGCACCTCCCGTTCGGCGACGGGGAGATCGACTTCCCGCCCGTGCTCGCCGCCCTGGCCGCCTCGGACTACCGCGGCCTCACCGTCGTCGAACTGCCCCGCCACTCCCACGCGGGCCCCGAACTGGCCCGCGCGTCCATCGACTTCCTGCACGACGCCATGACTCGCGGTACCGCGACCAAGGGAGGCGCCCCGTGCTGAAGTCCCGCAAAGAACTGGACGCCGAACTCGGCGGGGCCGCCCGTGCCTGGCTGGACGAGGCCCTCGCCGAGGCAGCCCACGACGCGGCCCGTGCGGCAGCCACCCCCGACGCCCCCCGCCCGGAGGCAAGCCCCTACGCCTCTCCACCGTGGGAGCTGCGCTACGCCGCCGCAGGCCGGCACTGCGGACCGGAACACGCCGACTCCGTACGCTCCCTCCTGCTCGTCGAGGCCCGCGCCCCACTGCCCTCCGTCACCCGGCTCTACGAACAGGGCACCGCCGCCGAACGCCGCGCCGTCCTCCTCACCCTGCACCGGCTGGACCTCGGCGACACCGCCCTCCCGCTCGTCGAGGACGCCCTGCGCGCCAACGACACCCGGCTGGTCGCCGCCGCCGTCGGCCCCTACGCCGCCGACCACCTCGACGCCCACGCCTGGCGGCACGCCGTACTGAAGTGCCTGTTCACCGAGGTGCCGGTCGCGGCCGTCGCCCGGCTCGCCGACCGGGCCGAGGGCGACGCCGAACTCGCCCGCATGCTCGGCGACTTCGCCGCCGAACGCACCGCGGCCGGCCGCGCCGTCCCCGAAGACCTGCGCACGGTCCTCGCGCTCACCGCCCCGGCCGACGAGCGGAACCAGCCCGCCCCACCGGCAGCCGCTCCCGCAGCCCCCGCCCCCACGGAGGAGTCCTGATGCGCATCTTCGACCCCCACATCCACATGACCTCCCGCACCACCGACGACTATCAGGCGATGTACGACGCGGGCGTCCGCGCGCTCGTCGAGCCCTCCTTCTGGCTCGGCCAGCCCCGCACCTCGCCCGCCAGCTTCTTCGACTACTTCGACGCACTCCTCGGCTGGGAGCCCTTCCGCGCCTCGCAGTACGGCATCGCGCACCACTGCACGCTCGCCCTCAACCCCAAGGAGGCGAACGACCCCCGCTGCACCCCCGTCCTGGACGCGCTGCCCCGCTATCTCGTCAAGGACTCCGTCGTCGCCGTCGGCGAGATCGGCTACGACTCGATGACCCCGGCCGAGGACCACGCGCTGGCCGCCCAACTCCAGCTCGCCGCCGACCACGGGCTGCCCGCCCTCGTCCACACCCCGCACCGCGACAAGCTCGCCGGTCTGCACCGCACCATCGACGTCATCCGCGAATCGAACCTCCCCCCGGAGTTCGTCCTGCTCGACCACCTCAATGAGACAACCGTAAAGGCCGCCACTGACAGCGGCTGCTGGGCCGGGTTCTCCATCTACCCGGACACCAAGATGGACGAGGACCGGATGGTCACCATCCTCCAGAACCACGGCACCGAGAAGATCCTCGTCAACTCGGCCGCCGACTGGGGAAAGAGCGACCCCCTCAAGACCCGCAAGGTCGCCGACGCCATGCTGAAGGCCGGCTTCACCGAGGACGACGTCGACCAGGTCCTGTGGCGCAACCCCGTCGCCTTCTACGGCCAGAGCGGCCGCCTCCAGCTGGACGTCCCGGCCCCCGATCCACTCCACGAGGGCAACTCCATCCTGCGCGGCGGGGAGTGAGGCGGCCATGCGCTTCCGCCACCCGGACGGCTCCACCGTCCACCTCGCCTACTGCACCAACGTCCACCCCGCCGAAACCCTGGACGGCGTCCGCGCCCAGCTCCGCGACCACTGCGAACCCGTCCGCCGCCGGCTCGGCCGGGACCGGCTCGGCATCGGCCTCTGGCTCGCCCGCGACGCCGCCCGCACCCTGATCAACGACCCCGCCGAACTCCGCGCCCTGCGCGCCGAACTCGACAGCCGCGGCCTCGAAGTGGTCACCCTCAACGGCTTCCCGTACGAGGGGTTCGGCGCCGACGAGGTCAAATACCGGGTCTACCGGCCGGACTGGACCGAACCCGACCGCCTCGCCCACACCACCGACCTCGCCCGCCTCCTGGCCGCCCTGCTCCCGGACGACGTCACCGAGGGCACCATCTCCACCCTGCCGCTCGCCTGGCGCACCCCCTACGACGGCGACCCCGAGGCCGCCCGCACCGCACGCGCCGCCCTCACCACGCTCGCCCAGCGCCTCGACGCCCTGGCCGAACTGACCGGCAAGTCCATCCGCATCGGCCTCGAACCGGAACCGGGCTGCACGGTGGAGACCACCGCCGACGCCATCGCCCCGCTCACCGACGTCGGCCACGACCGCATCGGCATCTGCGTCGACACCTGCCACCTCGCCACCTCCTTCGAGGACCCCGGCACCGCACTCGACGCCCTGACCGCCGCCGGCGTCCGCGTCGTCAAGTCCCAGCTCTCCGCCGCCCTGCACGCCGAGCACCCGCACCTGCCCGAGGTCCGCACCGCGCTCGCGGAATTCGCCGAACCACGCTTCCTGCACCAGACCCGCACCAGCACCGCCGCCGGGCTGCGTGGCACCGATGACCTCGACGAGGCCGTCACCGGTCGGGCGCTCCCCGACTCCACCCCCTGGCGCGCCCACTTCCACGTACCCCTGCACGCACCCCCGGCGCCCCCGCTGACCTCGACCCTGCCCGTCCTGCGCGACACGCTCGCCCGGCTCGTCGGCGGACCCGCGCCCCTGACCCGGCACCTGGAGGTCGAGACGTACACCTGGCAGGCGCTGCCCGCCGAACTGCGGCCCCGCACCCGCACCCAGCTCGCCGACGGCATCGCCGCCGAACTCACCCTCGCCCGCGACCTCCTGGTCGACCTCGGCCTCAAGGAACTGCCATGAGCACGCCCGAACCCGGCACGGAAACCGCACAGGAGACCGGCGGCCCCACCCCGCTCCTCGTCCTCGACGTCGTCGGCCTCACCCCCCAGCTGCTGGCCCATATGCCGAACCTCCGGGCCCTGGGGGAGCAGGGCGCCCAGGCACCGCTCTCCACCGTGCTGCCCGCCGTCACCTGCGCCGCCCAGTCGACCTTCCTCACCGGCACCATGCCCGCCGAACACGGCATCGTCGCCAACGGCTGGTACTTCCGCGAGCTCGGCGACGTCCTGCTCTGGCGCCAGCACAACGGGCTCGTCGAGGGCGACAAACTCTGGGACGCGGCCCGCCGCGCCCACCCCGGCTACACCGTCGCCAACATCTGCTGGTGGTACGCGATGGGCGCCGACACCGACTGGACGGTCACCCCACGCCCCGTCTACTACGCCGACGGCCGCAAGGAACCCGACTGCTACACCAGGCCCCCCGCCCTGCACGACGAACTGACCGACAAACTCGGCACCTTCCCCCTCTTCCACTTCTGGGGCCCCGGCGCCGACCTGGTCTCCTCCCAGTGGATCATCGACGCCACCCGGCACATCATCGCCACCCGCACCCCCGACCTCGCCCTCTGCTACCTGCCCCACCTGGACTACGACCTCCAGCGCTACGGCCCCGACGACCCCCGCTCCCACCAGGCCGCCACCGACCTCGACCGGGCCATGGCCCCGCTGCTGGCCGACGCCCGCGCCGAGGGACGTACCGTCGTCGCGCTCTCCGAATACGGCATCACCCGCGTCGACCGGCCGATCGACATCAACCGCGCCCTGCGCCGGGCGGGCCTGCTGGAGGTCCACACCCAGGACGGCATGGAATACCTGGACCCGATGGCCTCACGCGCCTTCGCCGTCGCCGACCACCAGCTCGCCCACATCTACGTACGCCGTCCCGAGGACCTGGAGGCGACCCGGGCGGCCCTCGCGGACCTGCCCGGCATCGAGCAGCTCCTCGACGACGAGGGCAAGAAGGCGCACCACCTGGACCACCCCCGCTCCGGCGAACTGGTCGCCGTCGCGGAGAAGGACGCCTGGTTCACCTACTACTACTGGCTCGACGACGCACACGCCCCCGACTTCGCCCAGCTCGTCGAGATCCACCGCAAGCCCGGCTACGACCCCGTCGAGCTCTTCATGGACCCCCAGGACCCCTACGTCCGGGTCAAGGCCGTCTCGGCGGTCGCCCGCAAGAAGCTCGGCCTGCGCTACCGCATGGCGGTCGTCCCCCTGGACCCCTCACCTATTCGAGGCAGCCACGGCCGCCTCCCCGAGAGCGACGACGAAGGTCCGCTCATCCTCTGCTCCACCCCCCACGCGTTCACCGAACGGGTCAGGGCCACCGAAGTGAAGTCCCTGCTCCTCCAGCTTGCCGGACTGCACTGACAATCCCCGTCACGCACCCGGCACCGCACCACTCACCCCGCAACCCACCCCGTCAGGTCACCAAGGGAGTCACGCGAACATGAGCCGCACCTCCAAGGACACCGAACTCGCCCGCAGACTGAGCCGCCGCAACATCCTCGGTGTCGCCGCCGGAGCCACCGCCGCCACGATCATCGGCACGGCGAGCGCCCAGGCCGACAGCCGCGACCGCGGCCAGGGACACGGCAAGGGCCACGGCCACGGACATGACCACGGCCACGGGCACGGCCACGGCAAGGGCAAGCCCGTCCTGCCGCCCGGCCGCCTCGGCATCCAGCTCTACAGCCTCCGCGACCAGGTCTCCACCCTGGGCTTCGCCCCCGTCTTCGCCGAACTGGAGAAGTACGGCTACGACGAGATCGAGTTCGCCGGCTACACCCAGGGCTCGGCCGGCGCCATCACGCTCGCCCAGCTCAAGCGGCTGGCCCGCGACCACGGCCTCAACCCGATCGGCAGCCACGTCGGCTACTACGACGACAACAACCCCGGCGCCTACACCTTCGCCCAGAACCTGGAGAAGGTCCTGGACGATGCCCAGGCGCTCGGCCTCAAGCACATCGGCACGGCCTCGGGCCCGTTCCGCTACGGCGACACGGTGGACGGCTGGAAGCGGGCGGCCGAGGACTTCAACACCTACGGGGCGGCCGCCCGTAAGCGCGGCATGAAGTTCTACCAGCACAACCACGCCGAGGAATTCTCCTTCGCGACCGACAAGCCGCGCGTCCGCCTCTACGACGTGCTGCTCGAAGAGACCGACCCGGACCTCGTCTACCTGGAGATGGACATCTACTGGGCGTTCTGCGCCCAGTTCCGCTTCAGCAAGCGCGCGGACGGCAGCCCGGCCCCGCTCGATCCGCTGAAGTACGTCCTGAAGCACCCGAACCGCTATCCGCTGTTCCACGTCAAGGACGGCGTCCGCGACGAGACGACGCGTGACGGCTACCGCATGTCGGACGTCGGCGACGGGGACATCGACTACAAGACGTTCCTGTCCAAGGTCACGCACCGGACCCATCAGGGCCGGACCTACCACCACTGGCAGACCGAGCACGACAACCCGGTCGAGTCGCTCGCCTTCGCCCGCAAGTCGAGCGAGCACCTGCACTCCCTGCGCGAGGGCCGCTGCGGCGACTGACGCGTGGGCCGCTGCGGCGACCGAGGTACGCGGCCGGGCCCGCCGGAATCACTCCGGCGGGCCCGGCCGCCGCCCTGCTCACCGCGCCACCGCCCCTACCCGATGCCCTGCCGGTCCGGAAGCAGCGCGAACTCCCGGTCGGCGGCCACCGGAACGTTCCGCTCCACCGTCTGCACCAGCAGCTCACGATGTCTGACCAGTGACTTCTTCCGGTCCTCAGGGGCGAGCAGCAGCAGGTCGTCGAGGCCGGCCATGAGCCGGCGCGTCACCTGGGGGCTCCCGGCGACGCACCAGCGGATCTCCTCGAAGGCGAGGTCGACCAGGTCGTCCCACCCCGGACCGTCCTGCACGAGACGCACCCGCCCGGCCCGGTCCCGGTGGTGGACGGTGCCGAGCGGCAGATGCGCCACGGCCGCGAGGAACTGCACGATCCGGTCCAGGCACTGCACGGCGGTGGTCGGATCGTTCACGGACGTCGACAGGGCCCGCAGCGCGATGTCCGTGAGCTGACGCAGCCCGAACGCCAGATCCTGGTGCAGGGTGCGCTCCACCGAGACAGACACCGAGTACCGGAGCCGGCGCCGGGGCGGCACAGTCCCGCCGTGGACGGCGAGCACCGGAGTCCCCGGCACCACGAAGTCGCCGATCCGCGGGATGAGCCGCAGCACGACGTCCTGCCGTCGCGCGGCCCGGACCAGCCGCGCGGTGTTCACGTCCCGCAGCACCCCGGCCCGGCCCTCGTGCGTCACCCGCGCGGTCTCCGGCCCAGGATCGTCCTCGCCGCGCGGCCCCCTCGGCATCCTGCCCAGCACCCGGAACGAGTCGCGCGCGATCTTGTCGACGACCGGCCCCACCTGCATCAGCCGCAGCGTCGCGCTCACGTAGACGACGAAGAGCAGGAGGCTCAGCCCGAGCAGCACCAGGATGAGCAGGCTCTGCACCAACGGGACCGAGACCACCAGGCGCGGGTCGGTCTCGCTCTCGTAGGAGGAGAGGACGAGCAGCGAGAAGAGGAACGTCGCCAGGAACACCGTCAGCGTGAGCTTGCTGATCCGGCTCCGGACGAAGATCCGCACCACCCGGGGCGTCAGCTGGCCGCTGGCCATCTGCACCGCGACCAGCGAGATGCTGAACACGACGCCGATGAAGGTCATCATCGCGGAGCTGATCGTGGTGACGATCGTCTTCGCGTCCTGGGAGAACGCGATGAGCTGACCGAGCTCGTCGTACGCCTCCTCCCGCCGGAACAGCGTGACGATCGCGTCGTCCAGCTCGGTGGCGATCAACCACAGGACGAACACGCAGACGAACCCCATGGTCGGGGCGAACCAGAACGTGTCACGCAGATGCTCGCGCAGCGGGGACAGCGGACGGGGCCGGCGGTAGCCGCGATCACTCATGGACGCGAAGGTAGCCCCGGGAGCTCCACGGACCGGGGAGGCCGAGGTCGCATCGGCACGCCGCACCGCACTGACCACCAGATATGCACCGGATACGCAGGTGAAACGTGCTCCGAACCCCTGGTATTGTTTTCCATGTCGCCGCGGGGAACACACCGCGAACGACAGACACCTTGTCCGGGTGGCGGAATGGCAGACGCGCTAGCTTGAGGTGCTAGTGCCCTTTATCGGGCGTGGGGGTTCAAGTCCCCCCTCGGACACCAACAAGACCCCACTTCACGTGGGGTCTTTTGCTTTGCCGGGCGGGCCGGCGGCGTGGGCCGGGGCAGGGCGCGCGGCGGAATCGGTCACCCGACGGAGAACCACGCGGTCACCGCCAGGACCAAGGGGACCGGGCAGGCCAGAGCTCCCAGCAGGAGGCTGCGTCCGTCACCGGACATGCGCCGCACCGCCGGTGCCCGGCAGACCGCGACGAGCATGCCCGCGCCGGCGCACAGGACCGCGGCGCAGCACAGCAGGAAGCCGCCGACCGGCGCGCCCGCCGCCGCGCTCCACAGCGCTGTCATCCCGATCAGGAAGCACAGCCAGGAGGCCGAGATCGAGGTGAGCAGCCACAGCACCGCGGACAGCAGCACCACGCCGGGGCGCCGAGGCGGAGGGGCGATCCGGGTCGGTCGGTAGAGGGCGTCGTACGCGCGGGGGTTCATGCCCCGATCCTCGCCGGGCGCCCGCCTTCCGGGCCTGAGGCGTATGACTCAACCGGGCGCGACTCCGTACTCACTCAGGCGAGGACGCCACTCGCGCGACGGCACGCGCGGGGCGGCGCGATCCGCCTGGCCCGCGCCCCCACCCCCTCCCATCACGATCAGGTCTCGGACGCGGAGCAGGGTCTTGCTTTCAGTCATGTAATCGATTCCAATCATCCGTGTAATCGATTCCAAGGGTGTCGTGCCGCCGGTTTCACCGGTTCATCACCGATCGTCCTGAGGTTTCGAGGTGTACGGAAACCACAAGGAGGTGGTCCGGACATGGCGGGCATCAAGGATGTCGCGGCCGAGGCGGGTGTGTCCGTCGCGACGGTCTCGCGCGTGCTGAACAGCCATCCGTCCGTCAGCGAAGAGGCGCGTACCCGCGTCCTCGCCGCCGTCGAGGCGCTCGGCTACCGGCCCAACGCGGTGGCCCGCTCGCTGCGCACGGCCCAGACCCGCACCCTCGGCCTGGTCATCAGCGATGTGCTCAACCCGTACTTCACCGAGCTGGCCCGCTTCGTCGAGGAGGAGGCCCGCGCGCTCGGCTACAGCGTCATCATCGGCAACGCCGACGAGCGGCCCGAGCTCCAGGACCACCACATCCGCACGCTCATCGACCGCAGGATCGACGGGCTTCTCGTGTCGCCCGCCGACGGTGGTTCCCCGGTGCTGCGGGAGGTCTCGCTGAGCGGTACGCCGATGGTCTTCGTGGACCGTTGGATCCCCGGCGTCGACGTTCCCGTCGTCCGGGCCGACGGTACGGGCGCGGTCAAGGACCTCGTCGCGCATCTGCACGGACTCGGTCACCGCAGGCTCGCCATTATCGCCGGGCCCGCTGCCACCACCACCGGCAACGAGCGCGTCGAGGCCTTCCGGGACGCGATGCGGGAGCTCGGGCTCGCCCTGCCCGACGCCTATATCGGGCAGGGCGACTTCCAGGCCGCCAGCGGCCGCCGGGCCACCGAGAGGTTTCTGGCGCTGGCCGAACCGCCCGAGGTCGTGTTCGCGGCCGACAACCTGATGGCGCTCGGCGCGCTGGACGCCATCAGGGCCGGGGGCCTGCGCGTCCCCGACGACATCGCGCTCGCCGCCTTCGACGACATCCCGTGGTTCGTCCACACCGATCCGCCGATCACCGCCATCGCCCAGCCGACCGCGGACCTGGCACGGGCCGCCGTGCGCGCGCTGGCCGACCTGATCGAAGGACGGACCCCGCAGTCCGTCACCCTGCCCGCCCGCCTCGTCGCACGCCGCTCGTGCGGCGGGTCCGCAACGAACCAGAGGAGCGACCGGTGACCGCACCGGAAAAGCAACGGGTGACCGCACCGGACGAGTTGCTGCGCATCGAAGGTCTGCGCAAGACCTTCCCCGGCGTGGTGGCGCTCGACAACGTCGACTTCGACCTCCGCAGAGGCGAGGTCCATGTCCTGCTCGGCGAGAACGGCGCGGGCAAGAGCACCCTCATCAAGATGCTCTCCGGCGCCTACCGTCCCGACCGCGGTCGCATCCTGGCCGAGGGCCGCGAGGTCCGCATCGAGGGCGCGCAGGACGCCGAACGGCTCGGGATCGCCACCATCTACCAGGAGTTCAACCTCGTACCCGACCTCACGGTCGCCGAGAACATCTTCCTGGGCCGCCAGCCGCGCCGCTTCGGGCTCGTCGACCACCGACGGATGCGCCAGGACACGGAGACGCTGCTGCGCCGGGTGGGCGTCGACGTACGCCCGGACGCCAAGGTCCGTGAACTGGGCATCGCCCGGCTCCAGATGGTGGAGATCGCCAAGGCGCTCAGCCTTGAGGCCCGCGTCCTGATCATGGACGAGCCGACCGCCGTGCTCACCTCCGAGGAGGTCGACAAGCTCTTCGCGATCGTGCGCCAACTCCGCGAGGACGGCGTCGGGATCGTCTTCATCACCCACCATCTCGAAGAGATCGCCGCACTCGGCGACCGCGTCACCGTCCTCCGCGACGGCCGCAGCATCGACCAGGTCCCGGCGTCGACCCCCGAGGACGAACTCGTCCAGCTCATGGTCGGCCGCAGCATCGAGCAGCAGTACCCGCGCGAACGCCCCGACGCGGGTGCGGCGTTGCTGTCCGTGCGCGGACTCACCCGCGACGGCGTCTTCCACGACATCAGCTTCGACGTGCACGCCGGTGAGGTCGTCGGCCTCGCCGGACTCGTCGGCGCCGGGCGTACGGAGGTGGCGCGCGCGGTCTTCGGCGCCGACCCGTACGACGCCGGCACCGTCGACGTACGCGGAGAGCGCCTCGCCCGGCACGACGTCCCGGCGGCCATGGGCGCCGGGATAGGCCTCGTGCCGGAGGACCGCAAGGGCCAGGGCCTGGTCCTCGACGCCTCCGTGCAGGAGAACCTGGGCCTGGTCACCCTGCGTTCCGCGACCCGCTCCGGGCTCGTGGACCTCAAGGGGCAGCGCACGGCCGCCGCCCGCATCGCGAAGCAGCTCGGCGTCCGCATGTCCGGCCTCGGCCAGCACGTCCGCACCCTCTCCGGCGGCAACCAGCAGAAGGTCGTCATCGGCAAGTGGCTGCTGGCCGACACCCGGGTGCTCATCCTCGACGAACCCACCCGGGGCATCGACGTCGGCGCCAAGGTCGAGATCTACCAGCTCATCAACGAGCTGACCGCCTCCGGGCACGCCGTCCTGATGATCTCCAGCGATCTGCCGGAGGTCCTCGGCATGAGCGACCGGGTGCTGGTCATGGCCCAGGGCCGGATCGCCGGGGAACTCTCCGCCGAAGAAGCCACCCAGGACGCGGTGATGGCCCTCGCGGTCTCCATCGCGGCGCCCCACGAACACCCCGCACCGAAGAACGAAGAGGAGGGCCCCCGTGGCCACTGAGACACTCAAGAGTGACACGGGCGCAGGGGGCACCTCCGTGATACGCCGCGTCCTGCTCGACAACGGCGCGCTGAGCGCCCTGGTCGTCCTGGTGGTGGCGATGTCGCTGCTCTCCGGCGACTTCCTGACCACCCAGAACCTGCTGAACGTCGGCGTCCAGGCCGCTGTCACCGCCATCCTCGCGTTCGGCGTCACCTTCGTCATCGTCTCGGCGGGCATCGACCTGTCCGTCGGTTCGGTGGCGGCCCTGTCCGCGACGGTCCTCGCCTGGTCGGCGACGTCTGCGGGTGTGCCCGTCGTCCTCGCGGTCGTGCTCGCGATCGTCACCGGCATCGCCTGCGGCTTCGTGAACGGAGCCCTCGTCTCGTACGGCAAACTCCCGCCGTTCATCGCGACGTTGGCGATGCTCTCCATCGCCCGGGGCCTTTCCCTCGTGATCTCGCAGGGCAGCCCGATCGCCTTCCCCGAGTCCGTCTCGCGGCTCGGCGACACGCTCGGCGGCTGGCTCCCCGTACCGGTCCTCGTGATGATCGCGATGGGCCTGATCACCGCGCTCATCCTGGGCCGTACGTTCATCGGCCGCTCGATGTACGCGATCGGCGGCAACGAGGAGGCGGCCCGGCTCTCCGGACTCCGCGTCAAGCGCCAGAAGATCGTCATCTACGCCCTGTCCGGCCTCTTCGCCGCCGTCGCGGGCATCGTCCTGGCCTCGCGCCTCGTCTCCGCGCAGCCGCAGGCCGCCCAGGGGTACGAACTCGACGCCATCGCCGCCGTCGTCATCGGCGGCGCCAGCCTGGCCGGTGGCGTCGGCAAGGCGTCCGGCACCCTGATCGGCGCGCTCATCCTCGCCGTCCTCCGTAACGGCCTCAACCTGCTGTCCGTGTCGGCGTTCTGGCAGCAGGTCGTCATCGGCGTCGTCATCGCACTCGCCGTACTGCTGGACACGCTGCGCCGCAAGGCCGGTTCGGGAGCGGCCTCCTCGGCGGGCGCCGCGCCCGGCGCACCCGGGTCCGGTCGCAGGAACGCGCTCAAACTGGGCGGGGCGGCGCTCTGTGTGGCCGTCGTCGTCGGCGCGGTCTCCTTCTTCAACTCCGGTTCCTCCGGCGGCACGACGAAGGTCGGCATGTCCCTCTCCACACTCAACAACCCCTTCTTCGTGCAGATGAAGGACGGCGCACAGGCCGAGGCGAAGAAGGCGGGCGTCGACCTCACCGTCACCGACGCTCAGAACGACGCCTCCCAGCAGGCCAACCAGCTCCAGAATTTCACCAGTTCGGGAGTCTCGTCCATCATCGTCAACCCGGTGGACTCCGACGCCGTGGGCCCGGGTGTCCGCAGCGCCAACAAGGCCGGCATCCCCGTGATCGCCGCCGACCGGGGCGTCAACAAGGCGGACACCGCCACGCTCGTCGCCTCCGACAACGTGGCGGGCGGCAAGCTCGCCGCCGACGCGCTGGCCGACAAGCTCGGGGGTAAGGGCAGCATCGTCATCCTCCAGGGCACGGCGGGCACTTCGGCCAGCCGCGAGCGCGGAGCGGGCTTCGCCGAGGGGCTCAAGGCGTACCCGGACATCAAGGTGGTCGCCAAGCAGCCCGCGGACTTCGACCGCACCAAGGGCCTGGACGTCATGACCAACCTGGTCCAGTCCCACCCGGGCATCACCGGCGTCTTCGCCGAGAACGACGAGATGGCGCTCGGCGCGGTCAAGGCGCTCGGCGGCAAGGCCGGAAAGTCCGTCTCGGTCGTCGGCTTCGACGGCACCCCGGACGGCCTGAAGGCGGTCGAGGCCGGCACGCTCTACGCGTCGGTGGCCCAACAGCCCGCCGAACTGGGCAAGATCGCGGTGCAGAACGCCGTGAAGGCCGCGAAGGACGAGAAGGTCGAGAGCACGGTGAAGGTGCCGGTCAAGGTCGTCACCCGCGAGAATGTCGCCGACTTCTCCTGAACCGGGCCGCGTACCGGTTCTCCTGAACCCGCCCCGCGAACCGGCCTGTTGATTCCGGCGATCCCGGACCGACGAAAGCAGGAAGCACGCACATGCACGACAACGACCCCGACGACCGGTACGACCTGCTGGTCGTCGGGTCGGCCAACGCCGACCTGGTGATCGGCGTCGAGCGCCGCCCCGCGCCCGGCGAGACGGTCCTCGGCTCCGACCTGGCCGTCCACCCCGGCGGCAAGGGCGCCAACCAGTCGCTGGCCGCCGCCCGCCTCGGCGCCAGGACGGCCCTGCTCGCCCGGGTCGGCGACGACGACCACGGACGGCTGCTGCTGGAGACCCAGCGCGCGGCCGGCGTGGACACGGACGGCGTCCTGGTGGGCGGGGCCCCCACGGGCGTCGCGCTGATCACCGTCGACCCCTCGGGCGACAACAGCATCGTGGTCTCGCCCGGCGCCAACGGACGCCTCACGCCCGAGGACGTCCGGGCGGCGGCCCCGCTGCTGGCTGCCGCCCGGGTCATCTCCGTACAGCTGGAGATCCCGTTGGACACGGTGGCCGAGACGGTACGCGGCCGGGGGCCGGACACCCGCCTCGTCCTCAACCCGTCCCCGCCCGCCCCGCTCCCCGAGGAGGTGCTCGCCGCCTGCGATCCGCTGGTGGTCAACGAGCACGAGGCGCGGTACATCCTGGGCGAGGACGCGGGGGAGACGCCGCACGACTGGGTTCCGGCGCTCCTCGCGCTGGGCCCGCGCTCGGTCGTGGTCACCCTGGGCGCGGCCGGCGCCCTGGTGGCCGACAGCCGTACGGACTCCCTGGACCATCTGGTCAGCCCGAAGGTCGAGGCCGTCGACACGACCGGCGCCGGGGACGCGTTCACGGCGGCCCTCGCCTGGCGGCTGGGCCGTGGCGACGACCTGCGGGAGGCGGCGGCCTTCGCGGTGCGGGTGGGCGCGGCGGCGGTCACGGCACGGGGGGCGCAGGAGTCGTTCCCGACGCTGGAGGAGGTCGACGCGCTGTGAAGAAGTCGGGCATCCTCAACCGCCACCTGGCCGGCGCGATCGCAGAACTCGGCCACGGCGACACCGTCCTGGTCTGCGACGCCGGTATGCCGATCCCACCGGGCCCCCGCGTCGTCGACCTGGCCTTCCGCGCCGGGACCCCGTCGTTCGCCGAGGTACTGGACGGCCTGCTCGACGAACTGGTCGTGGAAGGAGCGACGGCCGCCGAGGAGATCCGCGAGGCCAACCCGGAGGCCGCAGCGCTCCTGGACGGCCACTTCCCCTGGCTGGAACTGGTCCCGCACGACGACCTCAAGGCGCTGACACCGGCCGCCCGCCTGGTCGTACGGACAGGGGAGGCCCGGCCGTACGCGAACGTGCTGCTGCGGTGCGGCGTCTTCTTCTGAGCGACTGACCCGACGCCGGTACGAGGGCGGGCCGCCCCCTACGCGGTACGTGGCCCGCCCTCCTCCCTCCGCCGTCCCTTCCCGGCCCCGCTCCACAGCCGTCCCGTCCCCGCTCAGTCGGCCACGGCGTAGTCGCCGAGCGAGGGCACGAGCAGATCGAGGGAGCGCTCCGCCTCCGCCGCCACGACCGCGGCCATCTCCGCGTCGGTCCGCCCGGCGAGCGTCAGATGTGCAAGGAGCTCCGTGCACATCGCCACCTCCACCGTCTCCCTCGACGTCGACGACGTAGCCGCCTCCAAGACGTTCTTCACCGAGCACCTCGGCTACCAGGAGGCGGCCGCCACCGAGGACTTCGCCTCGCTCGCCCGCGAGGACGCCGCCGTCGACATCGTCCTGCTGCGCCTAGGGCGTCGAGATCACCACGCCGCTGCGCGAAGAGCCGTGGGGCGAGCGGCTCTTCCAGGTCACCGACCCCCACGGCGTGATCGTCCAGTTCGTCGAATGGGTCACGCCCGCCGAGGGGTGACCCGACCCGTGCGAAGCGAAGTGCGCGGCAGGGTGGGGGAATTCGGGCCGCGGGAAAATTCCTGGCACATCCCATCGGGGCGAGCTACGCTTCCCGCGATGACTCACTCCATGAACAGATTGGGGGACCCGTCCGCGCAAGGTGAGTGCTGATGCTCACTTCGACCGCGAATCGGGATTTCCACCCATCCTTTCCATCCTTCCCGTCCTTCTGGCCGCGCGTACGCGAGTACGCCGTGCCGGCCACGATGATCGAGACTGCGACCGCCCGCCGTGAGGCCGGGGACTGGGCAGGAGCGTGCGCCGCAGCAGGCGTCGACATCGACTTCCGCCTCCGTTCCGTGGTGCGCAGCCACGGTCGGGAACTCGCCGCCCGGATCCGGGCGGACCTTCGCCATCTGGCCCCCGACCTGCTGCGCTGGCACCTGCCGAGGATCGCCCCGCACGGGCTGCTGCGCCCGGGGCTGACGATCGCGCTGGCCCGCTACGACCCACCCGAGCGCGACGGGCCGAGCCCCTTGCGTCTGGTCGTCCGGACCCCGCCCGCCTGGGCGGACGCCGGGCAGCGGATCAGTCTTGCGCTGTGGGACGGGTCGCACACCGAACCGGGCGCCCGCCGTCACCCCCATCCGCATCCGAACCGCCGCTACCGTCTCGACCTGCACCGGCATCTGTGGGATGCGCGCAGGGTCGATGAGCTACGGACCCGTTGTGGTGCTGACGCCTCGTCAAGCAGCCCTGCTGCCCGGGGTGTCGACCCGAATCTATGGGGCGTCGTGCCGCCGGATCGCCGTTGCGCCGTCGAACGGTGGGCGGCGGAGGCGGCGACCCTGCTCCGTGCCGAGGGGCTGGGGCCGGGCGGAACGGTGAGCGTGCGGCTGGGCGGTCGGCGGCGGCTTCTCCTGTACGTGGACGCCGGGGAGGAGGGCGGCCGCGGAACGGAAGTCGCGCGGATCGCAGCCGTGACCCCGGACCCGGGTGCGTCCACCTCGCCGGTGCTGCCGGACGCGGCCACCTGGGTGCTGCCCGACCTCGATCTGCTCCGTACCGGGTCGATCGAGGCCGGTCAGTTGCACCCGCTGGTCGCGCGGGCCCTCGTGCCGGATCCGCCGCCGCCGGGTCCGGTATCGGCTCGCCCCCGTACCGGCGGACCGGCCGGAGCGCCGCGCCTCGTGGAGTGCCGGGGGGCTCAGCACCGGATCGGCCTGGTCGAAGGGGCGCTCGCTCCACTGGACCACGACCCGGCCGAGATCCGGCGCGAAGAACTGCTGGTCGCCCTGACCGGCACTCCGTTGCCCTGCCTCCAGGCCATCGACGAGGCGCACCGGCGACCGGACTGCCTCACCGGTGTCCGGGAACGTCTCGACCACGGGGACATCGCCGGTGCGCTGGCCGTCGTCGAGGGGCTGCTCGGGCCCGGAGCGGTGCTGAGGAGCGGTCCTCTGCGGGACGAACTGGAGGCCGCCGCGCAACGGCGGATTACCTACGGGCTGTTCCGCGCCGACCTGCTCGGGCCCGGCCCCATCCGCCGCCGTTCGGATCCTCGCCGCCCCGTCGACCCCCGTCCGCGCCGGGCACAGCGCTCGCGTCACACAGCCGTCCGCTGAACCCGGGGTTTCGGGGCCCGTCGACACTGCCTGCTCCGTGACCTGTTCCCGCCCTCACCCTCACCCTCACCCTCACCCTCACCCACGCCCGTACGCGCCCATGCTCATCCGCCCTCTCGCATACCCTCAGGTGATCACCCATGCTCTCGAACAGCCCGTCCGCTCCTGCGCTCGCGAACTCCGCTCCCGCGCTCACGGAATCCGCCTCCGCCTCCCAACTCGCCGTCGCCGACACGCTGATGAGCCTGCTTCGCGACACCACCACCGAGCCGCGCCCCGACATCCAGCTGGAGGCGCTGGCCCTGGCGGTCTCCGCCGATCTGCCCGTGCTGCTCTGGGGTGAGCCGGGGATCGGCAAGACCGCGGCCCTCACCCAGCTCGCCGCCTCCCTGGACCTGCCGCTGACCACGGTCATCGCCAGCGTGCACGAGCCGTCCGACTTCTCCGGGCTGCCCATCGTCGGCGACGACCCCGCCGAACAGGGGGTGCCGATGGCCCCGCCGGACTGGGCCGTCCGCCTCGTACGGGCGGGGAAGGGGCTGCTGTTCCTCGACGAGCTGTCCACCGCGCCGCCCGCCGTGCAGGCCGCGCTCCTCCGTCTCGTACTGGAGCGGCGCATCGGCGCCCTCCAACTCCCGCCCGGTGTAAGGATCGTGGCCGCCGCCAACCCGCGCTCCTCGGCGGCGGACGGGTGGGAGCTGAGCCCGCCGCTCGCCAACCGGTTCGTCCACCTCCAGTGGACCCACGACCACGAGGTCGTCGTACGCGGACTCGCCGGCACCTGGCCCCGCGCGACGCTGCCCCGACTCGACCCCGAGAAGCTGCCCGAAGCCGTGGGCTTCGCCCGGCGCGCGGTGTGCGGGCTCCTCTCCGCCCGGCCCACGCTCGTCCACCGGCTGCCCAGCACGGAGACACGCCGAGGCGGCCCGTGGCCCTCGCCGCGCAGCTGGGACATGACGCTGAGCCTGATCGCCTTCGCGACCGCCGCCGGATCCTCCAAGGAGGTGCTGTCCTTGCTGGTCAGGGGCACGGTGGGGGATGGCCCTGGGCTGGAGCTGCTGGCGAGCCTGGACCGGATGGACCTTCCGGACCCCGAGGGCCTCCTCGCCGACCCGGCGGGGGCGGTCCTGCCCGAACGCGGCGATCTCCGCCAGGCCGCGCTGGACGGGGTCGTCGCGGCCGTCCGTACCCGCCCGGACCGGGCCCGTTGGGACGCGGCGTGGGCGCTGCTCGTCCGGGCGCTGGAGACCGGAGCCCCGGACCTGGTGGTCGTTCCCGCCACGACGCTCGCCGCGCTGCGCCAGGAGGACTGGGACGTACCGGCGGCCATCGAGCGGCTCGCGGGCGTCGTGTCCCTGTCCGGGCGCGCGGACCGCGCGGCGGCCCGGGTCGCCGCGAAGGCCAAGTCCCCGGCGACGGTGGGCCGATGACGACGACGGAAGCGCCCGGCGCGCTCGACCTGGACAAGCTCTTCGCCGCCCGACTGCAGGCCGCCCGCGCCCGCCCCTATCTGGCGACGGCGCTGTTCGCCCTGCACACCGTGGAGTCACGGCGGGTGCCGACCATGGCCGTCGACCGCCACTGGCGGTGCTACGTCTCGCCGTCCTTCGTGGCCCGGACCCCGGTGGAGGAGCTGGCCGGGGTCTGGGTCCACGAGGTGTCGCACCTGCTGCGCGACCACCACGGGCGCAGCGACCGGGTCGCCCGGCAGCGTGGGCTGACCGGCCCGGGGGAGCGGCTGCGGATGAACATCGCCGCCGACTGCGAGATCAACGACGACGTGTACGGCGACGGCCTGGCCCGCCCGAAAGGCATCATCTACCCGTCGACGCTGCACCTGCCGCGCGGCGAACTGATGGAGGACTACCTGTACCAGTTCCGGCTCGGCCCGCGCACGCAGAACCTCGCCTGGCTGGACTGCGGAAGCGGCGCGGACGGGCTGGAGAGGGAATGGGAGTTGGGGCCCGACGGCGCGCACGGGCTCAGCGCGCACGAACAGGACGCGGTCCGTTTCCGGGTGGCGCAGGGCATCACGGGCCGGCCGGGAAACGCCTCGAAGGGGTGGAAGCGGTGGGCGGAGGAGGCGTTCCATCCTCCGCAGCCCTGGCGGGACTTGCTGGGCGCCGCTCTCCGCTCGGCGGCCTCGGGGCCCGGCGCGGGGGAGGACTACACCTACGGCCGTCCGTCGCGTCGCTCCACCGGACTGCCCGGCGTCGTCCTGCCGAGCCTCCGACGCAGACCGCCCCGGGTCTCCGTCGTCATCGACACCTCCGGCTCGGTCAGCGACGCCGAACTGGGCAGTGCCCTCCTCGAAGTCGCCGCCATCTCCCGCGCGGTGGGCGGCCGCCGCGACCTGGTCACCGTCCTCGCCTGCGACGCGGCGACCCGCGTCGTCCACCCGCTGTGCCAGGCCGAGGGCATCCCGCTGGTGGGCGGAGGCGGCACGGACCTGCGTACGGGCTTCGCCAAGGCGCTGCGGTCGCACCCGAGGCCCGACGCCATCGTCGTCCTGACGGACGGTCAGACGCCTTGGCCCGCCCAGCAACCCGCGTGCCGGACCGTCATCGGCCTGTTCGCGCGTCAGAGCAGGAGCCGGTCGTACGACGAGGAGGACCCCGACTACGTTCCGGACAGGCCTCCGGCGTGGGCGCGGGTCGTGGAGATCGGTTGAGGCCACCGCCAGGCGGCAACAGGCTCTACCCGGCGCGTTCGCGCGGGTGGCGATGTAGCGTCAGGCGCCCTTAAGCGCTGTCACTCCGGATCGTTCCGGATGCCCTGGCACGGGGGCCGGTGAATACATTGCGCACCAGCGGAACCATCGGCATCGGGCGTTGGTTCGACCACGGGAAGGAAGCGTGCGTAGACGTGCGCAGTACGCGAAAAATCCTGGCGGGCGGGGCTGTTGCCCTCGCCGCCCTCGTGTCCCTCGTCCAGGCGCCGGCCGCCCTGGCAGCCGCCGCCCCGTCCGCGTCCTCGTCGGCCCCGGCCGACGCCGTGGCTCTTGTGAGCCCGTACGACGCCCAGTCCTTCAAGAACCAGGCCACGGGCCGGTGCATCGACGACACCGACAACGGCTTCCGCACCTGGAGCTGCAACGAAA
The DNA here is from genome assembly GCF_010548505.1 of Streptomyces sp. SID14515. Taxonomy (NCBI): domain Bacteria; kingdom Bacillati; phylum Actinomycetota; class Actinomycetes; order Kitasatosporales; family Streptomycetaceae; genus Streptomyces; species Streptomyces sp. SID14515. Next base: position 174,857 of record NZ_JAAGMH010000143.1, read on the forward strand.
GCAATGCGCAGAAGTGGAACGTCATCTCCTGGAACGACGGCACGCGCCAACTGCGGAGCGTCAACACGGCCCGCTGTATGGAGGACACCGCCAACGGCTTCCGCACCGTGCAGACGTGCAACTCCAGCCCGGAGCAGAGCTGGTGGGTCAAGGTCTGGAACGACGGCTCGATCCGGTTCCAGAACCAGGCCACCGGCCGGTGCATCGACGACAGCAGCCTGGGCTTCCGCACCTGGGCGTGCAACGACACCGCGTTCCAGAGCTGGTTCTGATACCGGTTCGACGAGCTGACCGACCCGCACCATGAACCCTCGCGACAGGAGATCACGTTGAACGACCAGCAGCCGCCCACCCGCAGGAACCTCCTCCGGGCCGTCGGAGGGGTCTCCGCGGCCCTGGCCCTCGGTGGCGCGGGCGTCCTCGCGTCGGCGTCGTCGGCGACCGCGGCCACCCGGGGAGCCGCGGCCGGTGACGGCTTCGGACTGCGCATCGTGGACCGCATGGAGCACGACCCCCGCATGTGGTACTACCGGTTCGAGACCGCCGCTATTGGCTGGGCGCCCGCCGTCAACGTCCTGCTCCCCGACGGCTACCACGGAAGCGGGCGCACCTACCCGGTCCTCTATCTGCTCCACGGCGGCGAGGAGGACTTCATCTCCTGGGACCGCAGGGAGATCCGTGCGATCACCGCGGGCAAGCCGATCATCGTGGTGATGCCCGACGGCGGACGCGCGGGCTGGTACTCCAACCCGGTCAGCACCAACGTCGGCCCCCGCAACTGGGAGCACTTCCACATCGAGCAGCTGATCCCGTGGATCGACGCGAACTTCCGGACGTACGCCGAATTCGACGGCCGCGCCGTCTCCGGCTTCTCGATGGGCGGCTTCGGCGCCCTGAAGTACGCGGCCAAGTACTGGGGCCACTTCGCCTCCGTGAGCTCCCACTCCGGCCCGGCCAGCCTGCGCGGCCCCGTCGCCGGAGTCAACGGCGCGGTCACCCACTGGGCCAACGCCTCGTCCGCCGCCGTCGAGCTGGGCGGCGGCACCATCTACGGCGCGCCGTTCTGGGACCAGGCGAGGGTCACCGCGGACAACCCGATCGAGCGGCTGGAGAGCTACCGGGGCAAGCGGATCTTCCTGGCCGCCGGCACGAGCCCCGACCCGGTCAACTGGTTCGACACGTTCAACGAGGTCGGCGTGCTCCAAACCCAGCGGGAGTTCCGCGGCTTCCTCGACCGCGCGGGCATCCATCACGAGTGGCGCGAGCGGGGTGGTGGCCACTACGTCGACCGCCGCATCTTCGAGGACGACCTCAACGGCATCATCGGCCGGCTCCGCAAGGCGTAGCGGCGGACAACGGAGCCCCGGCCGCGGCCGCGGCCTCGGCCCCTGCCCTCGCCTCGGCTTCGCGGCCGGGGCGCGGGCGGGGCGCTCGCCCGCGTACGAACGCACGGGCGCACCTGCGCTGCGGAAGGAACGCTCACGTCAGCCCGACGAGCCCCACCAGCTCCGCCAGCGCCCCGGCCAGCGTGTCGAGCCCCGGCCCCGCGGGGCCGCCCGGCTCGCTCATGTACGTGTCACGGCGGATCTCGATCATCAGAGCGCTGACCCGGCGGTCCGTTCCGTAGTGCCGGAGCGGAACGTACGTACCGGCGAACGGGGTGTCGTGCCCGATGCCGTCGCGACCGACGAGGCCGCCGAACGCCTTCTCCGCCGCCGCGAGGAGCCCGGGCGGGGTGTGGAACGGGTCGGTGCCCAGGCAGACGGGTGGGCGGGGGCCCGTGCCGTGGAGTTCGTAGGGGAGGGGTGCGGTCGGGTACGAGTGGACGTCGATGATCACCGCGCGGCCCGCGGCGGCGAGGCGCGCCTCGACCGCCGCCGTCATCGCTTCGGCGTACGGGTGGAAGTACGCCGCCAGCAGCGGGCCCGGGTCCGTCTGCGGCGGGCGGAGCTGTTCGCGGTGGGTGGTGCGGGTGTAGACGGCGCCCATGCCGACGGCGAGCATCTCCTCCCGCTCGTCCGGGAAGCGCTCGGGGTCGACGACCAGCCGGGAGAGGTTGTTGACGAAGCGCCACGGGGTCGACGGTGCGGTCCTCGCCGCCGCGGCGGCCAGTTCGGCGGTGTGGGCGTCGGTGATGTGGTCGAGCTCGCGTTCCAGGGCGGCATCGTCCAACGTGATGCCCGCGCGGACCTGTTGAGGGAGGTGACGGGAGCCGTGCGGTACGTGCAGGAGGACCGGTGAGTCGGCAGCCCCCGGGATGAGCGTGAACGGCTGCTGCGGATCACTCACGGGTACTCCTTCGGTGTGCTTCGTTCGTTCCCGCACCAGCATCCCCGACCGCCCCGCCATCCCCGACCGCCCCGGAAGCCGCCGGACGGCCGCGCCGTTCTCCTGGCAGCCCGTCCAGCAGATACCGTTGATCCTTGTGATCGGTCGCGGCGGTGCCCGGGAGGGGTGCACCGGGCGAACCGGCGGGAACAGGGGGCGCACCGCATGCTGGATCCCATATCGATGGCCGCCATCACGGCCGTCCTCGGCGCTGTCGGGTCGGGCGTGGCGAGCGAGGCGGGCAAGTGGGCCTGGGAAACCGCCGGCGGGCTGGTACGGCGGATGGCCGGACGCGAGGTCGTCGCGCCGACCCGGCCGGAGGACCGGGAGGCCGTGGCGCGGATCATCCACGACAGTGTGCACAGCGACCCCGAACTCGCCCGGACCTGGCACACGTTCGCCCGCAGCGTGCAGACTACGGGCACCACGATCGGACGGCCCAGGCTGCCCGCTTCCGTACGCTTCTTCACGGACCGGAAGACGGCGATGAGGCTGCTCGACCGCGAGGCGGGCCGCAAGGCGGACGGCCGCCCCCGGGTCGCCCTGCTGTACGGGGACGACTCCATGGGCACCAGCGCCCTCGCCGTGCACTGGGGCTGGCGGGCGGAAAGCCTCTTCCCGGACGGACAGCTCTACGTGGACCTCGGCCGCCGCGGCGCGGGCAGCGCTCACACCGCCGGCAGCGCCCTGCGGGAACTGCTGCGCGGGCTCGGGCTGCGCGACGAGCAGATCCCGGCCTCGGAGCCGGAGCGCGTCGACGCCTTCCGCCGTATCGTCGCGGACCGCAAACTGCTTCTCGTCCTCGACCACGCCCGGTCCGCCGCGCAGATCTCACCGCTGCTCACCTCCGCACCCTCCGTTCTCACCCTGGTCGTGGCCCGGCGCCCGTTCCCCGGCCTCGACGCGTTCCCGGTGCCCGTCGGGCCCCTCAGCGACCGGGACGCGGCCCGCCTGCTCACCAAGATCGTGGGCAAGCAGGTCATGCGCTCGGCCCGTGCGGCGCTCCCCGCCGTGCTGGCACGCTGCGGCGGATCGCCGTACGCCCTGCGCGCCGCCGCGCCCCGACTCCTCGCCCCCGGACCGCTCACCGCGACTGCTCCGTCCCCACAAACCCATCACGAACCGACGGGAGGCCTCACCATGAGCGACAGCGACCCGATGCGTACGGCCGCGGAGGACGCCTACCGGCTGCTGAGGCCCGACGCGGCCCGGCTCTACCGCCTCATGGGGCTGCGGCACTGGCCCGCCTTCGACGCGGAGGCGGCGGCACAGGTCGCGGGCATCGACACCGACGCCGCCGAGGAACTGCTCGGCACGCTGGCCGACGCACTGCTGCTGGAGCACACCGACAACGGCCGCTACCGCTACCGGCCCGCCGTACGCGCCCACGCCGAGGAAATGGCGTACCGCCAGGAGGGCATCGCCGGCTGCTCGGCGGCCACGACCCGCGCCGTGGAGCACTATCTCCGGCTGTCCGTGACGGCGGCGCGGGCCGCGCTTCCGGAGAGCTGGCGGGTGCCGGACGCGGTGGCCGACGGCCCGGGCGATGTCTACGAGGGGCGGGGAGACGCCGTGGCGCGCCTCGCTGTCGAACTGCCCAACCTCGTCGAAGCCGTCGCGACCGCCGAGGAGTTCGGAAAGCCGGACACGGTGGTGACGCTCTGCCGGACCCTGTGGCCGCTCCAGCTCAAGGCGGGCCACCACGAGGAGCTGCTCCCGGCGCTGCGGACCGGGGCGGCCGTCGCCGACGCACAGTTCCCCGGCAGCCGGGCCGCAGGCGCTCTTCACGCACAACTGGCGCACACACTCGGAGAGTTGCAGCTCGGAGACGAGGCCGGTGCGGAAGCGGCGGCGGCCGCGCGCGACGAGCGGGAGGCGGGGCACACCCGTGGGCTGGCCTCCGCGATCGAGTTCCTGGGGCTGCTGCGGCTGCGGCAGTGGCGCTTCGCGGACGCGTACGACTGTTTCGACGAGGCGTACGCCGTCCTCGACGGCATCGGCCCCGACGACGAAGGCGCGGCGGACGTGCCCCGGGCGCGGGCTCTGCTGGAACGCCACCGGGGCCGGGCCCTGCGTGGCCTCGGGCGGCTGGGCGAGGCCCAGGAGCACGTGGAGCGCGCGCTGACCGCCTTCCGGGCGCGCGGCGAGGCGTACAACACCGCCCGCGCTCTTACGGACCTGGCGGAGATCAGGCTGGCCGGTGAAGAGTCCGCCGAGGCGCTGCCGCTGGTCGACGAGGCGATCAGGATCCTGTCCGAGGAGAACGCCGACCAGCACGTGGAGTATCTGCGCCGCTTGCGTGAGCGGTGCTCCGGTCGGCGGGAGTAGCAGGAGGAGCGGGGCGGGGACGCTGCCGCGTTCCGCCCGTCGCGGGCTCGTCCGGCTCGGCCGTGACCAGCACGTCGTGGGCGGTGCTGCCGGTGCGGACGGTGAGGCCGTCCGCGACCAGCGCGGCGCGGGTCCTGCCCGCCGCGAGCCAGGCGTGCACCGCCGACGCGTAGATCGAGGGGTCCGCGTCGGCCTCCGCTCCGGCGGTGAGCCGGAGCAGGGCGCCGTCGCCGGTCCGGACGACGCAGGACGAGGGCCCCGTGACGTACGCCGCGAGCGCGCAGTGCGGGTGCCGGGTCAGCACCTCGGCGGCCCACCGGCCGGGTGGACCGAACCGCTGGTCGTCCGGGGAACCGTCGCGGAAGACGACGTCGGCCAGGGCGAGTTGGCCCGGATCGCGGGTGTCCTCGTGAACGGCGAGGTGGGCGTCCCCCTCCCCGGCAGGCTCCCGGGCGGGGTCGGCGTACCGGGTCACGACGACCTCCGGCCCCGCGAGGAAACGGGTCAGCACCCACAGGGGAGCCGTACGGGGAGCGGGCTCCGGGACCGGCAGCGGCAGCGGTTCGAGCAGGGCGGGGCCCGACGGCTCGGGGGCGGCCATCAGTTCGTAGAAGGCACGCCGTAGCCGTACCGCCGCCTCGCCGGGCACGGAGGACGTGAAGCGCATCGGGCCCGACTGCGGGACATGGCCGGCGATCAGTGCGTCGACCTGGCCGCGCAGGGGCGACCGGGCGTTCAGCCTGGGCGCGGTCCGGATGAAGTCGGCGATGGGGGCGTCCGGGTCGAGACCGTCCAGAGGCGCGGACCCGAGGAGCACGGGGGTACCGAGCGCGGCGGCGTAATAGGTGACCGAGCCGTGGTCCCCGATGACCAGATCGGCCGCGATGAGGACCTGGCGCCAGTCCTCCAGCGGGTCGACCAACGCCAGGCCGCTGCGCCTGGCCCGGTCCAGCCAGGCCCTGATCTGGCCGGGGCCGTGACCGTGCCAGATGTTCGGATGGAGGACGGCTGCGACGCGGTACTCATCGGCGGGAAGTTCCGAGGTGAGCCGTGGGAGCAGTGCGGGCAGCACATCGTCACCGGATCCGCACCCGCCTCCGCCGCCATCACCCAGCAACGACTGAGGGCTCCAGGTCGAGTTGAGCAGCACGAGACGCTGCCCGCCCCGCACGCCGAGCGCCCTGCGGAACCGCTCGCGGTACGGGCGGGCCGCCAGCATCCGGTCGAAGCAGGGGTCGCCCGCGAGAACGGCGGTGGGCAGCGCCTCGGGGCAGGCGGCGGCCAGCCGGTCGAACTGTTCCGGGTGGGAGAGGACGAGGGCGTCGGCAAGGGGAGCACCCTCCGAGAGCAGCCAGTCGGGCGAGAGCCCGAAGACGGGCGGAAGGACGCTGCGAGGGCCTTCGCCGCGCCCGACGCCTGCGAGCCGATGTCCGGCGATCGGTGCCGCCAGCCTCTTGGTATAGCCGATACCGTGCGAGAGTACGACCAACGGCCCCTGAATCGCCTGGAGTTCGCCGCCGAAGCTGGCCGAGATCGCCAGGTCCACCGGCGTCGCGAGGGCCTGTTCCCACGGCAGTACGGGCACCCCCGTGTCCGCGAGCAGGTCGGCGATGCCCGAGCGGAACGCCGAGGACCCCGTGCAGGTGGCGAGGAGCTGGACGCCGAGGTCGTCGTGGAACAGCGGCAGGACGTCGAGCAGGCGGGTCGCCGAGGTGACGTTGTGGACGACGAGCAGCACGCGACGGCATCGCACCCGCGTGGCCCAGCGTGCCGCGTCGTCGCCGACCGGCACCCGTATCCACTGGTCCTGACCCTCGTCCATACCGGCCCTCTCGCGCTTCCGGACACAAGCGCTGGCCACGATATATCGGCAGGAGCCGGGCGATGCCGCCGTCCCCTCCGGCGCGGGGCGGAAGGGGACGGCGGCGTCAAGGTGCGGCTACCGGCCGGAACCGATCACCGGGTAGTGGTCGGAGAGGTTCGTGTACGTGTAGTTCGTGCCCCAGCTGGACACCGTCCAGGGGGCGCTCTCCTCCTTGATCACATCGTTCTTCCAGCCCGACGGCTTGGCGTGGCCCGCGCGGTGCAGGACGTGGTCCAGGTCCTCGCGCGGGTCGTCGGGGTAGCGCTCGGAGGCGATGGAGTTGTCGCGGGTGTCGAAGGAGTACGGGTGGCCCGTCCGGGCGTCCGGTGCGGTGAGGCCGGCGTCGGAGAGGAACGAGGCGTACTCGGCCGAGTGCCCGTCGACGTTGAAGTCGCCCGCCACGACGACCTGTTCCGAGGCCGGTATGTTCTTCGCGTCGAGGAACGCGTCCATCTGCTTGAACTGCCGGCTGCGCATCTGCGCCGCCTCGCCCGCCGAGCAGCCGGGGTCGGTCGACTGGGCGTGGGTGCCGACGACGTGGACCCGGGCGCCGTTGACGTTCAGCACCGCGTACGCGAAGCCCTTGTTCGAGAACCAGTCGCCGCCGCACGCGTCCTTGAAGACGAACTGCTCCTTGCGCACGATCGGCCACTTGCTCAGGATGGTGACGCCACCGTCCTCCGGCGTCGCCGCCGCGTACGAACCGCCCGTCGCGTCCCAGCCGCTCTTGCTCCGGCCGACCACCGGGGTCTGGTGGGGGTACTGGGCGGCGGCGTTCCGCAGCAGCGCGTCGGAGGAGCTGTTGTCGAAGGCCTCCTGGATCACCACGACGTCGTTGCCCTGGAAGAACGAGGTCTTCGGGATCTCGGCCGCGCGGTGGTCCTGGCCCCAGTTGGGGTAGAGGTTCTTGCTGAAGAGGAACGCGTTGTACGAGAGCACCCGCAGCGCGGGGGTCTCTGCAGCCGCTGCCTGCGGTGTGCTCACGGCGAGGGTGACGGATGCGAGAGTGGCGGACAGGGCCACGCCGGTCAGACGGCGGAAGGCGGTGTTCGGCACGGAATCTCCTGCGGGTCGGTGGGGGGCGTACCGGGTGCCACCCATCAAAGCAGCGGCAGTTACCCACGGGTAGACATCGGGTGGCACGAGTCTGTCCGGACGGCTGCCATCCGGATTCCCGGACCGGGCACGCCGCCTACCGGTCGAGGGCGCCGTACACGATGAGGTTGTCGACCGGATGGCCCTCCGCGTCGAACTCCCCGTCGCAGGTGATGAGCCGCAGCGTGCTGTCCTTCGTCGGGCCGTAGACCTTCTCGGTGGGGAACGCCTTCTTGCTGACCGCCTCCTTGCCCGTGACCGTGAAGCGCAGGGTCTTCCCCCTCCCGTCGCGGACCAGCACCTCGGCGCCCTCGCGGATGTTCTTGAGGTCGTGGAAGACGGCCCGGCCGAAGCGGGTGTCGTTGTGGCCGATCAGTACGGCCGGCCCCGGTGCGCCGGGCGTGGACCCGCCGCTGTACCAGCCCGCCGTCATGCCTTTCTCCGCGGGCGGGACCTCGACCGTGCCGTCCGCGTTGAGGCCCAGCTTCATGAGGGTGCTGCGTACGTCGATCGAGGGGATGGAGACCTCGGTGGGAGCCGAGCGCTCCGGCTCATCGGCCCGTGGCGGCGCGGTCGATCCGGAGCCCGACTCGTCCCGCGCCGACGCGGAAGGGGAAGCGGCGGTGGTCGCGGAGGGCTCGGCGGACGAGCATCCGGTCAGCGCGACGCAGGCCGCGACGGCGGTCGACAGGGCGGCGGTCCGCCGGAAGCGGTGGGGCGTACGGGATGGCGACGGCGACTGCACAGAGGGCTCCGGAATCGGGGTGAGGTGGCGAGGGGAGGAGCGGGCCGGGCGGGGCGTGAGCGGGCGTGGCGCCGCCCCGGTGCGGGGCGGCGCCACGGTCAGCGGTGGT
>NZ_JAAGMH010000022.1:0-29910 GCF_010548505.1 Streptomyces sp. SID14515
GCCGCTGCTGACCGCGGTCGCCGTGGTGCGCGCGGGCGTCCGGTCCGCGGCCCGCCGGGCCCGGCCCGCCGGGCGTCCGCACCCGCCGCTGACCGCCCGCTTCCTCGTGCGCTGTGTGGGCCGCAGGGGCCCGCCGTCCGCGCTGTACGCCGCTGCCTGAGGGCACGGCGACACGCGATACGCGGCAGGCCCACTCCCCACACGTAGCAACACGCACTCACGGAGAACGATCATGAGCAAGCGGAACACCCAGGCGAACAAGGCGGCGGCCCGCGAGCGGCTGCGCGCCGAGCGCGAGCGTCAGGCCAAGAAGGACAAGACCCGCAAGCAGCTCGTCGTGGCGGGTTCGGTCGTCGCCGCCCTCGCCGTGTTCGGCGGCATCGCCTACGGCGTGGCGCAGCTGAACAAGCCGGACGCCTGGGAGGCGGCCGCGGACGCGAAGAACGTCACCGCGCCGAAGAACACCTCGGGCAAGGACGGCACCACCGTGGTGGTCGGCGAGCCGGGCGCGAAGAAGACCCTGGAGCTGTACGAGGACTCGCGCTGCCCGGTCTGCGCCACGTTCGAGCAGGGCGTCGGCGAGACCGTCTCGAAGGACGTCGAGGCCGGCAAGTACAAGGTCAAGTACATCGGCGCGACCTTCATCGACAACACCGACAACGGCGAGGGCTCCAAGAACGCCCTGAGCGCGCTCGGTGCGGCGCTGGACGTGAGCCCCGAGGCGTTCCTGGAGTACAAGGCCGCGCTGTACTCCGCGAAGTTCCACCCCGAGGAGAGCGACGACAAGTTCGCCAAGGACAGCTATCTGATCGAGGTCGCGGACTCGGTCGACGCGCTGAAGGGGAACAAGGCCTTCCAGAAGAACGTCGAGGACGGCACCTTCGACGCCTGGGCGATGAAGATGTCCAAGACCTTCGACAAGAGCGGTGTGCAGGGCACGCCGACGGTGAAGATGGACGGCAAGAAGGTCACCAGCGAGGGCAGCGAGAACGCCCCGATGACGGCCGACGAGTTCACGAAGGCCATCGACAAGGCGCTCAAGGCGTAACACCTCCCGGGCCGGGCTCCGCGCTCCGGGGCCCGGCCCGGGGTCCGGCGGGCCACCGGCCGGCGACCGTTTCCCAACGGGCGGGCGAACTTCCTCTGTTCGCCCGCCCGTTCGCCGTACGCGCCCGTAGGGTGATCGGCCGTGACCAGTCGACACCTTTCCTCGCCGAGCCGCCGCACCGTCGTACGGGCCGCCGCCGCGAGCGCCGCCGCCGTCCCCGTGCTCGCCACCGCGTCCATCACCTCCGCGACCCCCGCGCGGGCGGCAGCGGCCCCCGCTTTCCTGCACGGCGTCGCCTCCGGCGACCCACTGCCCGACGGCGTCCTGCTGTGGACGCGCGTCACTCCCGAGCCCGGCGCGGAGCCCGGCTCGGGGCTCGGACCGGACACCCCGGTGCGCTGGGAGGTCGCCGAGGACCGGGAGTTCACCCGGATATCCGCGACCGGCACGACGACGGCCTCGGCCCCCTCCGACCACACAGTGAAGGCCGACGTCCGGGGGCTGCGGCCGGCCACCGCGTACTGGTTCCGCTTCACGGCGGGCGACGCCGACGGTGCGGTCTCCCCCGTCGGCCGCACCCGCACCGCGCCCGCGGCCGACGCCACCGTGCCCGGCATCCGGTTCGGCGTGGTGTCCTGCGCCAACTGGGAGGCCGGCTGGTTCTCCGCGTACCGGCATCTCGCCGCCCGGCCCGACCTGGACGCGGTCGTGCACCTGGGCGACTACCTCTACGAGTACGGGACCGGCGCGTACCCGGCGCGGGGCACGGTGCGCGAACACCGGCCCGCCCACGAGATCCTGGACCTCGCCGACTACCGCACCCGGCACGGGAACTACAAGACCGACGCCGACCTCCAGGCGCTGCACGCGGCCCACCCGGTCATCGCGATCTGGGACGACCACGAGTTCGCCAACGACGCCTGGTCGGGCGGCGCGGAGAACCACACGCCGGGCGCGGAGGGGGCCTGGGAGCAGCGGGTGGCGGCGGCCAAGCAGGCCTACTTCGAGTGGATGCCGGTGCGCGCCTCCACCGAGGGGACCGTCTACCGGCGGCTGCGGTTCGGGCGGCTCGCCGAGCTCCATCTGCTGGATCTGCGCAGCTTCCGCTCCGAGCAGGCGTCGATCGGCAGCGGGTCGGTGGACGATCCGGAGCGCACGGTCACCGGCCGGGCCCAGTTGGACTGGCTGAAGGCGGGGCTGGCCGGGTCGGACGCGGCCTGGAAGCTGGTCGGCACATCGGTGATGATCTCGCCGGTCGCCTTCGGCGCGCTCCCCGCGCATCTGCTGGAGCCGCTGGCCGGACTGCTGGGCCTGCCGAAGGAGGGCCTGGCGGTCAACGTCGACCAGTGGGACGGCTACACCGACGACCGCAAGGAGCTGATCGCGCATCTGCGGGACCGGGGCGTCGCCGACACGGTGTTCCTGACCGGCGACATCCACATGGCCTGGGCCAACGACGTACCCGTGAAGGCGGCCACGTATCCGCTGTCGGCGTCGGCCGCCACGGAGTTCGTCGTCACGTCGGTGACCTCCGACAACCTCGACGACATCCTGCGGGTCGCGCCGGGGACCGTGTCCGTGGTCGCGGCGGCGGCCGTGCGGGCGGCCAACCGCCATGTGAAGTGGGTGGACATGGACGGGCACGGTTACGGGGTGCTGGACGTCACCGCCGAGCGGGCGCAGATGGACTACTACACGCTGTCCGACCGGACGGACCGCGCGGCCACCACCGCCTGGACCCGCTCCTACCGCACCCGCCGGGGCACCCAGCGCGTCGAGCGGGCCGACCGCCCGGTGCGCTGAGCGCGCCGGAGCGCCCCTACAGGGTGGCCAGGAAGCCGAGCGCGACCTTCCAGGTCTGCTCGGCGGCCGCCTGGTCGTAGTCGTGCCGGTCGGGGTCGGTGAACAGGTGCCCGGCCCCGGGGTAGCGGTAGACCTCCACGTCCGCGCCGGTCCGCTGCATCTGGAGGTACCAGCTGTTGAGCCAGTCCTGGGACTCGAAGGGGTCCGGGTCCGCGACGTGCAGCTGGACGGGCAGCTCGTCCACGGTGGCGTTCTCGGCGATGTCCGAGGTGCCGTGGAACAGCAGCAGCCCACGCGCCTTCGCGTCGCCCAGCGCCAGGGTCTGCGCGGTCGCCGCGCCGAGGGAGAAGCCGGCGTAGACGAGCCCCTGGTCGGAGTAGGGCGCGGCGGCCAGCACGGCGCGCTTGAGCAGCTCGTCCTTGCCGATCTCGTCCTTGTACGCCATGCCCTCTTCCACCGTGTCAAAGGTGTGCCCCTCGAACAGATCGGGCACGCGCACCTCATGGCCGGCGTCCCTGAGGCGCGCGGCCGCGGCGTGCACGGCGGGCGTGAGCCCGTACGTCGAGTGGAAAAGCATGATGTTCATGAGGCCCATGGTGCCATTCGTGCCCTGAGGTCCGCCCTACAGCCAGGAGGACGAGTCCATGGAGAGCGTGCTGCGCCCGCTGGTCGTCATCGGCGGTTCCGTGGTGATCACCCTGCTGATCGGCTGGCTGGTCGACCTGCTGCTGCGGCGGGCCGACAGCCGTCACCAGGAGACCCCGCTGTGGGGGCTGCTGCGGCGCTGCCGGCCCCCGTTGCAGGTGGTGGTCATCACGGCGCTGCTGCGCGGCAGCTACCGCCAGACGAAGATCGACTGGGTGTGGGACCACCGGGCCGGGATCGGCCAGGTGCTGACCCTGGTGCTGATCGGCGCGTCCGCCTGGCTGGTGGTGCGGATCGCGGCGACGGTCGTGGAGGCCAGCTACGCCCGGTACGCCACGGCCACCCGCGACCCGGCCCGGGTCCGCCGGGTCCGTACGCAGGTGACGCTGATCCAGCGGGTGGTCATCGCGGTGGTGACGGTGGTCGCCATCGCCGCGATGCTGCTGACGTTCCCTCCGATGCGGGCGGTCGGCACGTCGATGCTCGCCTCGGCCGGGCTGCTCGGCATCGTCGCGGGCGTCGCCGCCCAGTCCACGCTCGGCAACCTCTTCGCCGGGCTCCAGATCGCGTTCGGCGACATGGTGCGGATCGGCGACACCGTGGTGGTGGACGGCGAGTGGGGCACGATCGACGAGATCACCCTGACGTTCCTGGCGGTACGGACCTGGGACGAGCGGCGGATCACGATGCCGGTCTCGTACTTCACCAGCCAGCCGTTCGAGAACTGGTCGCGCGGCGGGGTGCAGATGACCGGCACGGTCTTCTTCCACCTCGACCACTCCGCCCCGGTCGCCGCGATGCGGGAGAAGCTGCGGGACCTGCTCGGCGACATCGCGGCCTGGGACGGCCGGGACTGGTCGCTGGCCGTCACCGACACGACGCCGTCCACGATCCAGGTGCGGGCGGTGGTCACGGCGAAGGACGCGGACGACATCTGGACGGTGCGCTGCGCGGTCCGCGAGCAGCTGATCGGCTGGCTGCGCGACCACCATCCGTACGCGCTGCCGCGGATCGCCACCGCGCCCGCCGTACTGCCGCCGGGCGAGCAGTGGGCGGAGCTGACGGGCTCCGCCGGCCGGCCCGGCCGCAACGGCACGTCGCCGCCCGCCGACCGGGGCGACTCCAAGGCCCCGCGCACGGGCCGCGGCTGAAGCCGCCGGCCCCCGGGGAGCGGACGGGGCGGCTCAGCGCAGCGAGCGGAAGTCCAGATACCGCAGCACCCGGTCCACGACCTCCGGGTCGGAGCCGGGCTCGCTGCGCGCGGAGAGCACCTCGTGGCGGGCGGCCGACATCATCTCGCGCTGGACCCGGCTGACCGCCTTGAAGCGCTCGGCGCGCTTGGCGTAGGCCTCGCGGCGCTCCTCGTCGACCATGTCCGGGCTGATCCGGGCCCCGATGTCGTACGCGGCGCGCTGGAGCCGCTCCACGACCTCCTCGGGGAAGTCCTCGACCTCCTGGATCTCCTTCAGGCGGTACTTGGCGGCCTTGGCGGCCCGGATGGCGAGGTCCCGCTCCAGCGCCTCCTCGGCGTCGGTGTCGGCCCGGACCTTCAGCTTCCGCACCAGCCAGGGCAGGGTGAGCCCCTGGAAGACCAGGGTGGCCATGATCACGGCGAACGCGATGAAGATGATCTCGTCGCGCCCGGGGAAGGGCTGCCCGTCGTCGGTCTCCAGCGGGATCGCCAGCGCCAGGGCGACGGAGGCCACCCCGCGCATCCCGGCCCACCACATCACGACGGTCTCCCGCCAGCTGGTGGGGATCTCCTCGCTGACGTCGCGCCGGGTGTGCAGCTTCTTGGCCAGCCAGGTCGCGGGCAGCAGCCACAGCAGCCGTACGCCGACGACGACGGCGACGATCGCGAGCCCCCAGCCGACCATCTCCAGGGCGTGCCCGTCGGCGGTGCCGAACACGGTGTGCAGCTCCAGGCCGATGAGCCCGAAGGCGACGCCGGTGACCAGGGTGTCGACGATGTCCCAGAAGGTGCGTCCGGTGAGCCGGCCGAGCACGTCGTCGGCGTCGGCGGTGTGCTCGGCGAGGAACAGCGCGATGGTCAGGACGGCCAGCACGCCGGAGCCCATCAGCTCCTCCGCGAGGACGTACGCGACGAAGGGCACCAGCAGGGTCAGGCCGACCTGGAGGGTGGCGTCGCCGAGCAGGTTCATCAGCTTGATGGTGAGCCAGCCGAGCGCGAGGCCGACGGCGACCGCGACGACGGCGGAGAGGACCAGCAGCCCGAAGGCCTCGGGGAGCGAGAAGGTGCCGCTGACGGCGGCGGCGATGGCCACGTGGTAGAGCACGATGGCGGTCACGTCGTTGAAGAGCCCCTCGCCCTCCAGGATCGACACCAGCCGGCGCGGCAGCCCCACGGAGCCGGCCACGGCGGTGGCCGCGACCGGGTCGGGCGGGGCGACGAGCGCGCCGAGGGCGACGGCCGCGGCGATGGGCAGCCCCGGCACGATGGAGTTGGCGACCGCGGCGACGGCGGCCGTGGTGACGAAGACGAGGGCCACGGCCAGCAGGAAGATCGGGCGTCTGTTGGCGGCGAACTGCCGCCAGGAGGTGCGCTGCACGGTGGCGTAGAGCAGCGGCGGCAGCAGGGCGGGAAGGATGATCTCCGGCGGGACGTCGACGTTCGGCACGAACGGCATGAACGCCATCGCGATGCCGACGAGCGTCATCAGCACCGGCGCCGGCAGCCCCAGCCGTGCTCCGAGCGGCACGGTGACCACGGCTCCGAGCAACAGCAGGAGCAGCAGGGACATCTGTTCCACGAGGTGCCTTCCGGAGCGTGCGGGTCCGGCACGTCACGAGCGGCCGAACAAGGACTCCCACCCTGCCACGCGACCTGCGCGATTCAGCCGATACCCCCCGCGCTCACTCCCGCTTCCGGCGCCCGGGCGGCGCTCAGGCCGGGCGGATCTCCCGCCGCATCGCCCGGTGCGGCATGCCCGCGTCGGGGAACTCGGGGCCGTACGCGACATATCCGAGCCGCTCGTAGAAGCCGAGGGCGTGGGTCTGGGCGTGCAGGTCGACGGCGGCCAGGCCCAGCTTCCGCGCCTCGTCCTCGATGGCCACGACGAGGGCCGCGCCGACGCCGAGGCCGCGGGCCTCCCGGCTCACGGCGAGCCGGCCCAGCGAGCCGACGGTGAGATCGCCGCCGGTCCTCCCGGCCGCGTCCGCGCCGTGCAGCAGTCGGCCCGTGCCGAGCGCGGTGCCGTCCGCCGCGACGGCCAGGACATGCACGGCGGTCGCGTCGTGGGCGTCGTACTCCAGCTCCTCGGGCACGTTCTGCTCACCGACGAAGACGTCCTTGCGGACCTGGAAGCAGGCCTGGAGGTCGCTCTCCTCGACGGCCCTGCGGGTGCTGTACGGGGTGGGGACGGAGCTCACTGGCTCTCCGCGGAGATGGTGTCGAGGGCGTGCTGGAGGTCGGCCGGGTAGGTGCTGGAGAACTCCACCCAGCCGCCGTCGCTCGGGTGCTCGAAGCCCAGGCGCACGGCGTGCAGCCACTGGCGGGTCAGTCCGAGGCGCTTGGCCAGCGTCGGGTCCGCGCCGTAGGTGAGGTCGCCGACGCAGGGGTGGCGGTGGGCGGACATGTGGACCCGGATCTGGTGGGTGCGGCCGGTCTCCAGCTTGATGTCGAGGAGGCTGGCGGCGCGGTAGGCCTCGATCAGGTCGTAGTGGGTCACCGACGGCTTGCCCTCGGCGGTGACCGCCCACTTGTAGTCGTGGTTGGGGTGGCGGCCGATGGGGGCGTCGATGGTGCCGCTCATCGGGTCCGGGTGGCCCTGGACGAGGGCGTGGTACTTCTTGTCGACGATCCGGTCGCGGAACTGGGCCTTGAGCAGGGTGTAGGCGCGCTCGGACTTGGCGACGACCATCAGGCCGGAGGTGCCGACGTCGAGGCGGTGCACGATGCCCTGGCGCTCGGCGGCGCCGGACGTGGAGATCCGGTAGCCGGCGGCGGCGAGGCCGCCGATGACGGTGGTGCCGGTCCAGCCGGGGCTGGGGTGGGCGGCGACGCCGACCGGCTTCATGATGACGACGATGTCGTCGTCGTCGTGGACGATCTCCATGCCCTCGACGGGCTCGGCGACGATCTGGACGGGAGCGGCCGCCTGCGGCATCTCCACTTCCAGCCAGGCGCCCCCGTGGACCCGCTCGGACTTCCCGGCCACCGAACCGTCCACCTGGACCTTCCCGGCTGCGGCCAGCTCGGCGGCCTTGGTGCGGGAGAAACCGAACATCCTGGAGATGGCGGCGTCGACGCGCTCGCCTTCCAGGCCGTCCGGTACGGGCAGGGTGCGGATCTCGGGGTGCGTACTCACCTGTCGAGTATGCCTTGCGCGGAAGGCTCTCCGCGCAGCCCGGCCCCGGTCAGTCCTTGTGCACGGTCCCGTCGGGGTCCAGGCCCTTGAAGGAGAGGATCACGATGAGGATGCCGCCGCACACGATGGCGGAGTCGGCGAGGTTGAAGACGGCGAAGTGCTTGGGGGCGATGAAGTCCACCACCGCGCCCTCGAACACGCCGGGGGCCCGGAAGAGCCGGTCGGTGAGGTTGCCGAGCGCACCGCCCAGGAGGAGGCCCAGGGCGATGGCCCACGGCAGGCTGTAGAGCTTGCGGGCCAGCCGGACGATCACCACGATCACGCCGGCGGCGATGATGGTGAAGATCACCGTGAACGCCTCGCCGAACCCGAAGGCGGCGCCCGCGTTCCGGATCGCCCGGAACTGCAGCCAGTCGCCGATGATGTCGATCGGCGGCTGGTGCTCCAGCTTCGCGACCACGATCATCTTGGTGACCAGGTCCAGGAGATAGGCCACGACGGCCACGCTCAGGAGAACGAGGACCTTCCGCTTGCCCCGGCCCGCGTTCACGGCGGCGTCGGCGGCCGTACTGCCGCCTTCGTCCGTGCCCTCGGCATCGGGATTTTCCGGCGTACCGATGATGCGCTCCGCCTCTGCCACGTGAATCCCTCGACCTAGGTGCCTGACTGAGGACGAGGGTACGACACACCTGTGCGGATCAGCCGCGCCGCTCCTGCTTCTGTTTGTCCTCGACGCACAGGGTGGCCCGGGGGAAGGCCTGCATCCGCGCCTTGCCGATCGGTTTGCCGCAGATCTCGCAGAGCCCGTACGTCCCCGCCTCCAGACGGGCCAGCGCCCGTTCGGTCTGCTCCAGCATCTCCTGGGCGTTGGCGGCGAGCGACA
The DNA here is from genome assembly GCF_010548505.1 of Streptomyces sp. SID14515. Lineage (NCBI taxonomy): Bacteria > Bacillati > Actinomycetota > Actinomycetes > Kitasatosporales > Streptomycetaceae > Streptomyces > Streptomyces sp. SID14515. Next base: position 8,708 of record NZ_JAAGMH010000022.1, read on the forward strand.
GCTCGTGCTCGCGGGTGATGTTCTTGGTGCCGGTGTCGGCCTCGTCGTCGCCCGCGCCGTCGCCGGAGTCCCGCATCAGCCCGGCGAGCGCCGCGCCGGAGGCCTCCAGCTCGCTGCGGAGCCGCAGCGTCTCGCTGGTCAGCAGCGTCCGCGCCTCGGTGACCTCCTCGGGCGTCCAGGGGTCCTCCCCGGGCCGGACGGCCAGCTCGTCGGGGGCGGCGGCGCGGGCCGGCGGCACGGGGGCCGTGGCCTGTCCGCCTGCTGCGGGACGACTCGCGCTCTTCTTGGCTACCACCGTGTGGGCTCCCGTCTGCTCGGCGGCCGGGGCCGCCTCCGTGGCCGCCGTTGCGGCCTTTTTCGACGCCTTCTTGGCCGCGCTCTTCTTGGCGGCGGTCTTCTTGGCGACGGTCTTCTCGCCGACCGTCGCCTTCTTCGCTGCGGCCTTCTTGGCCACGGTCTTCTTCGCCGCCGTCTTCTTGGCCGCCGTCTTCCTGGCGGCAGCCTTCTTCGCCGTCCTCTTCGCGGGCGCGGCCTCCTGGTCGGCCGGTGGCTCGTGGGTGCCGTCGTGCTCGGCCGCGGTCTCTTCCGCCGTCTTCTTCGCCACCATGGCCGCGGCCCCTTCACATATTGTGATCTTGCTCGCGAATCGTGCTGGGACGATAAATCGACTCCAGCCCCGCGGCAACGGGGCACGCCGCCTTCTGGCCCCTCCCCGTATCCGGTCGTGGCGCGCCTGCCTCCGTTGTTCCCAGCTCCCCGCCCGGTAATCCGGCCACCGGCCCCCGCCGGGAAGTCCGGACGCCCCGTCCCGCCACTCGGGTCACGCCCGCGCGCCGCCGATAACCGGTCGGCCGTCGCCCGTACGGGCCCGTACACTGGCCCCAGCGAGAGGCGTGGATGGGACGAGTAGCGTCGTACGCAGCCAGCAGCGACCCGGGGACGGTGGGAGCCCGGGGGCGAGCGCGTCGTGAAGATCACCCCGGAGCCGCCGGAAGAACGCCTTGGATGTGTGGGTTCCGCCCCCGGGTCCAGGGCCACTAGACCCGGCATCGCGACCCCAATGAGGGGGCCAGGGGCATACGCCCAGGGCCAAGGAGGGTGGTACCGCGGGAGCAGATCCGGCTCTCGTCCCTCCGACGGAAGTGGAAAACGTCCGCCGGAGGAAGCCGCACATGACATCGCCGCAGTACCGCCAGGTACCCGCCCAGGTCGACCTGCCCGCGCTGGAGCACGCCGTGCTCGACTTCTGGCGCGAGAGCAAGATCTTCGCCAAGAGCCTCGACCGGTCCGAGGGCCGCCCCGAGTGGGTCTTCTACGAGGGCCCGCCCACCGCCAACGGCATGCCGGGCGCGCACCACATCGAGGCCCGCGTCTTCAAGGACGTCTTCCCCCGCTTCCGCACCATGCAGGGCTACCACGTCGGCCGGAAGGCCGGCTGGGACTGTCACGGCCTGCCGGTCGAGCTCGCGGTCGAGAAGGAGCTGGGCTTCAACGGCAAGAAGGACATCGAGGCGTTCGGCATCGCCGAGTTCAACGCCAAGTGCCGTGAGTCGGTGACCCGGCACACCGACGCCTTCGCCGAGCTGACGACCCGCATGGGCTACTGGGTCGACCTGGACGACGCCTACCGCACGATGGACCCGGAGTACGTGGACTCCGTGTGGTGGTCGCTCAAGGAGATCTTCAACAAGGACCTGCTGGTCCAGGACCACCGGGTCGCCCCCTGGTGCCCGCGCTGCGGCACCGGCCTGTCCGACCACGAGCTGGCCCAGGGCTACGAGACGGTCGTCGACCCCTCGGTCTTCGTCCGCTTCCCCCTCACCTCCGGCCCGCTGGCCGGCGAGGCGGCGCTCCTGGTCTGGACGACCACGCCGTGGACGCTGGTCTCCAACACGGCCGTCGCCGCCCACCCGGACGTCCGCTACGTCGTCGCGACGAACGGCGAGGAGAAGCTCGTCGTCGCCGAACCCCTCCTGGAGAAGGCGCTCGGCGAGGGCTGGGAGACGACCGGCCAGTCGTTCACCGGCGCCGAGATGGAGCGCTGGACCTACGAGCGCCCCTTCGCCCTGGTCGACTTCCCCGCCGAGGCGCACTACGTGGTCAACGCCGAGTACGTCACGACCGAGGACGGTACGGGTCTGGTCCACCAGTCCCCCGCGTTCGGCGCCGACGACCTCCTGGTCTGCCGCGCGTACGGCCTCCCGGTGGTCAACCCGGTCCGCCCCGACGGCACCTTCGAAGAAGACCTCCCGCTAGTCGGCGGCGTCTTCTTCAAGAAGGCCGACGAGGCGCTCACCGCGGACCTGGACGCACGCGGCAAGCTCTTCCGCCACGTCCCGTACGAGCACAGCTACCCGCACTGCTGGCGCTGCCACACGGCGCTGCTCTACTACGCGCAGCCGTCCTGGTACATCCGTACGACCGCGATCAAGGACCGTCTCCTTCAGGAGAACGAGAAGACCAACTGGTTCCCGGACTCGGTCAAGAACGGCCGCTTCGGCGACTGGCTGAACAACAACATCGACTGGGCGCTCTCCCGTAACCGCTACTGGGGCACGCCGCTGCCGATCTGGCGCTGCGAGGACAACCACCTGACGTGCGTGGGCTCCCGCGCGGAGCTCTCGGAACTCACGGGCACGGACCAGTCGTCGCTCGACCCCCACCGCCCCTTCATCGACGAGATCACCTTCACCTGCACGCACGAGAACTGCCAGCTGGAGGCGTACCGCGTCCCGGAGGTCATCGACGCCTGGTACGACTCGGGTTCGATGCCGTTCGCGCAGTGGGGCTACCCGTACAAGAACAAGGAGATCTTCGAGAGCCGTTACCCGGCGCAGTTCATCTCGGAGGCGATCGACCAGACTCGCGGCTGGTTCTACACGCTGATGGCGGTAGGAACGCTGGTCTTCGACAAGTCGTCCTACGAGAACGTGGTCTGCCTGGGCCACATCCTCGCCGAGGACGGCCGCAAGATGTCCAAGCACCTGGGCAACATCCTCCAGCCGATCCCGCTGATGGACCAGCACGGGGCGGACGCGGTGCGGTGGTTCATGGCGGCGGGCGGCTCCCCGTGGGCGGCACGCCGGGTGGGCCACGGCACGATCCAGGAGGTAGTCCGCAAGACGCTCCTGACGTACTGGAACACGGTGGCTTTCCAGGCCCTGTACGCACGCACCTCGTCCTGGGCCCCCTCCGAGGCCGACCCGGCCCCCGCGGACCGCACGGTCCTGGACCGCTGGCTGCTGAGCGAACTCAACGCGCTGGTCGACCAGATGACGGTGGCGATGGAGGGTTACGACACCCAGCGCGCCGGCAAGCTGCTCTCGGCGTTCGTCGACGACCTCTCCAACTGGTACGTACGCCGCTCGCGCCGCCGCTTCTGGCAGGGCGACAAGGCGGCGCTGCGCACGCTGCACGAGGTCGTCGAGACGGTGACCCGGCTGATGGCGCCGCTGGTCCCGTTCATCACCGAGCGGGTCTGGCAGGACCTGATCGCCCCGGTGACCCCCGACGTCCCGGAGTCGGTGCACCTCTCCACCTGGCCCAAGGCGGATCTCTCCGCCATCGATCCCACCCTCTCCTCCCAGATGGCGCTGGTGCGCCGCCTGGTCGAGCTGGGCCGGGCGACGCGCGCGGAGTCGGGAGTGAAGACCCGCCAGCCGCTGTCCCGGGCCCTGGTAGCGGCGAACGGCTTCGACACACTGCCCGCCGACCTTCGGGCGCAGATCACGGAAGAGCTGAACGTCACATCCCTCGCCTCGCTCTCCGAGGTGGGCGGCTCGCTGGTCGACACGACGGCGAAGGCGAACTTCCGCGCCCTGGGCAAGCGGTTCGGCAAGGGCGTGCAGGCGGTGGCCAAGGCGGTGGCCGAGGCGGACGCGGCAGCGCTCTCCCTCGCCCTGCGCGAAGGCACGGCGACGGTGGAGGTGGAGGGCGAGCAGATCACCCTCGCCCCCGACGAGGTGATCATCACGGAGACCCCGCGCGAGGGCTGGTCGGTCGCCTCGGACTCGGGCGCGACGGTCGCCCTGGACCTGGAGATCACCCCGGAGCTCCGCCGCGCGGGCCTGGCCCGTGACGCGATCCGCCTGATCCAGGAGGCCCGCAAGAACAGCGGCCTGGACGTGGCGGACCGCATCGCCGTCCGCTGGACGACGACGTCCCCGGCCACGGCAGAGGCCCTCACCGAGCACACCCCGCTGATCTCCGAGGAGGTCCTGGCCGTGGACTACGCGGAGGGCGAGGCGGACGAGACGTACGGCGAGGCGTTCGAGGACGAGGGCCTGGCGCTCACGTTCCGCCTGCGCAAGCAGTAGCGGTAGCCCGCACGACCAGAAGGGCCCGGCCGGAAAGTCTCGGCCGGGCCCTTCCCCGTACCCCGCGCCTCAAACGCCAGCGGCGAGGCCATCTCTCCTCAAGCGCCGGAGAGGCTACAAGATGTCCTCAATCGCCGGACGGGCTGGATATGCCCTCCGCCGCGCATGCAGACGACGCCCGGCAAAACCCAGCCCCTCCGGCGATTGAGGAGCGGGGTCCGGGGCGGAGCCCCGAAACTCAGCCCGTCCGGCGCTTGAGGACAAGAGGAGGCCCGGGCCGCAGCCCCGGAATCCAGCCCGTCCGGCGCTTGAGGACAAGAGGGGGCCCGGGGCAGCGCCCCGGTTTCGGGAAGGGGCGGGTAGGGGAACAGCTCGCCGCAGGCGCACCGCACCCACCCCGGCACCGCGGCCCCCGCCCACGGCAAAGGGCCGGGCCCCGGGGAAAACCCGGGGCCCGGCCCTTTGCCTGCCGACGGCTACGCGCTCAGCGAGCGCATACCGCTCAGTTGTCGTCCTCGTCGATCAGGAACCCACGCATCGGCGAAGGCGCCTGCTGCATCGGCTGCGGCGCCTGCGGCCGCACCGGCGCCATCGGCTGCGTCATCGCGGGCGACATCTGCTGCTGACCGCCGTAGGACGGCGCACCGCCCATGGACTGGCCGCCACCCATCTGCTGGCCGCCGTGGCCACCGTGGTTGGAGCCGCCCATGGAGTGACCCATCGCACCCGCACCGGCCGGAGCCAGCGAGGGGGACGGCGGCAGCGAAGCGGTCGCCGGAGTCCGCGGCGGGGCGAGCGAGTCGTCCGCCTGGGTCTCCAGCTGACGCAGCTGGCTCTCCAGGTAGGACTTCAGCCGCGTGCGGTACTCGCGCTCGAAGCCACGCAGGTCCTCGACCTTGCGCTCCAGCGTCGCGCGGGCCGACTCCAGCGAGCCCATCGCCACGCGGTGCTTCTCCTGCGCGTCCCGCTCCAGGGCGTCGGCCTTGGCGCGCGCGTCGCGCTCCAGGCCCTCGGCACGGCTGCGCGCCTCGCCGACGATCTTGTTGGCCTCGGAACGGGCCTCCGCGATCGCCTGGTCGGCGGTCTGCTGGGCGAGCGAGAGGACACGGGCGGCGCTGTCGCCACCGGGGCCCTGCCCCTGCTGCTGCATCTGCGGCGGCTGCATCTGCTGCATCTGCTGCTGCTGGGGGTGCTGACCCATGGGACCGCCCATCGGGCCACCCATGGGACCGCCCTGCATCGGGCCGGGGCCGTGCGGGCCCTGCGGACCGGGACCGTGGCCGCCCTGGGGGCCGTGGCCACTGGGACCTGCGGGCAGCTGCGGCGCGCCACCGGGCAGCTGGGGCGGACCCATCTGCGGGGGCTGCTGCTGCTGCGGCGGTCCGGATATGGCGGCGGGGACGGGCGCACCCGGGCGGTCCTGCTGCTCCGGAGGCTTGCGCATGCCCTGCTGCTGTTGCTGCTGCTGGTTCTGCGCGGCGGCACGCGTCGCGGCGGCCAGCTTGGCGCGCAGGTCCTCGTTCTCACGGAGCAGACGGGTCAGCTCCGATTCGACCTCGTCTAGAAAGGCATCGACCTCGTCCTCGTCATAGCCTTCTCGGAGGCGGACGGTCGTGAACTGCTTGTTCCGCACGTCCTCGGGGGTCAACGGCATCTCTTCTTCACCTCTACGTAGTCGTCGGCAGTCGGCAAGACCGTATCGCTCACAACCTGACCACAACGCTGATCAGGATGTAGACGATGATCATCAGAACGAAGAAGGACAGGTCGAGTGCCACGCCCCCGAGACGCAGCGGCGGGATGAATCGCCGCAGAAGCTTGAGCGGTGGATCGGTGACAGTGTAGGTGGCCTCAAGTACGACCACCATCGCCTTGCCGGGTTGCCATGAACGTGCGAACTGGAAGACATAGTCCATGACCAGCCGGAAGATCAGCACGATGAGGAAACACATCAGCGCGATATAGACCACATCCAGTGCGACGCCCATGTCCCGCGCTTCCCTCTCCCCTGGCTCTCGTAGCTCCGGCCTCGCGGCCGGCACCGGCCTCTCGGCCGGGTTGTTCCCGGTGTCGTGTTCTCAGCTCTGGTTGAAGAATCCGCCCTCTGCGATGCGGGCCTTGTCCTCCGCCGTGACATCGACGTTAGCAGGCGACAACAGGAACACCTTCTGCGTCACGCGTTCAATGCTGCCATGGAGACCGAAGACGAGTCCCGCGGCAAAGTCGACAAGTCGCTTCGCGTCCGTATCGTCCATCTCCGTGAGATTCATGATCACCGGAGTGCCCTCACGGAAGTGTTCCCCGATGGTACGGGCCTCGTTGTAGGTCCTGGGGTGCAGCGTGGTGATGCGGTACGGCTCCCGCTCGGACACGACCTTGGGCATGATCACCGGTGCGTTCTTCTCCATGTTCGGGCGTTCAGGTGTGATGGATGCCACGGGGGCGATTCGGGCGGGTCGCCCGCTTTCCGCGGGGAGCTGAACCGGCTCGCGCTGGGCGGGTGGTTGCACCACTCGTACCGGTTCGTCCCTTTCGCGCTCCCGCTCGCGATCCCGCTCACGTTCGCGCTCCACCTGGTGCGGGGGCTGATGCCGCCGCCGGTCGCGCTCGGGCTCCGGCTCAGGTTCGAATTCGTCATCGGGGTCGAACCCCGGACCGTCGTACCCATCGTCCTCCACGAGGCCGAGGTAGACCGCCATCTTGCGCATCGCGCCGGCCATGCTCCGAGTCCTCCGCTCTGTGGTGGATCGGCATTCGTCACCAAGTGCCCGCGATCCACTGTGGTCTGTCCGCTGTGAGCGGTAATGACCATATTTTCTGCTGTGGTCCGACTTGCTTCGCGACGTTACCCGAGCCGGGGTCGGACTCCGAGTACCGCCGTACCGACGCGTACATGTGTCGCTCCGGCCGCCACCGCGTCCTCCAGGTCCCCGCTCATACCTGCGGAGACCATGTTCGCAGCCGGATGACCGGCGCGCAGGCGGGATGAGATTTCCATCAGCCGGTCGAACGCGGCCCGTTGCCGGCCGGCGTACTCCCCGGCCAGCGGCGCCACGGTCATCAGACCGTCGAGCCGGAGCCCGGGAGCCGCGCCGATCGCCGCCGCCAACTCCTCGACCCCGTCCGGCGCGACGCCGCCGCGCTCACTGCGCTCGCCGCTCTCCGCGTCCAGGGCGACCTGGATCAGACAGCCGAGTTCGCGCTCCCCGCGCACCGCGGCGGCGGAGAGGGCGGTGACCAGCTTGGCGCGGTCCACCGACTGCACGACATCGGCATAACTGGTCACAGAACGAACCTTGTTCGTCTGCAATTGTCCGACAAAGTGCCATGTCAGCGAAAGATCCGCACAAGCGGTGGCTTTGGGGGCCGCGTCCTGGTCACGATTCTCCGCGACATGGCGCACACCGAGTTCATGCAGGATCCGCACATCGCTCGCGGGATAGGTCTTGGTGACCACGATCAGGGTCACTTCCTCGCGCTTGCGACCGGCGGCGGCGCAGGAAGAGGCAATCCTTTCCTCCACCTGTGCCAGATTCGCGGCGAGTTGAGCCTTACGATCCGTCATGCCCTATCAGTCCAACCAGACATATCCGGCGAGCCGCCCGGTGGTGCGGTCGCGGCGGTACGAGAAGTGGTCGCCCGATTCCAGGGTGCAGTACGGCGAGGAGTGCCGGTCCGTCACCCCGAGGGCGGCGAGCTGGGCGTGGACTCCGCCGGTGACATCCACCGCCGGCGTTCCCCAGCTGGTCTCGGACCAGGTGCCGGGGACGGCCTCGGCGACCTCGGCCCGCATCGCGTCGGGCACTTCGTAGCACCGTCCGCAGACGGCCGGTCCGGTGTGCGCGGTGATCCGGGAGGGTCGTGCGCCGAGCGCGACCATCGCCTCGACCGCCGCCGGCACGACTCCGGCGACCAGGCCCGGCCGCCCGGCGTGCGCCGCTCCGACGACTCCGGCGACCGGGTCGGCGAGCAGCACGGGGGTGCAGTCGGCGGTGAGGACCGCGAGCGGCAGCCCGCGCCGGGCGGTCACCACCGCGTCCACGGCCGGGATCTCCGCGTCCGCGCCCCAGGGCCCGTCCACCACCGCGACGTCCCGGCCGTGCACCTGGTTCATCCAGACGACGCGGGCCGGGTCGATGCCGAGGTCGCGGGCCGCGCGCTCGCGGTTCGCGCCGACGGCGGCGGGGTCGTCACCGACCGCGCCGCCGAGGTTGAGTTCACCGTACGGAGCGGCGCTCACCCCGCCCCACCGATCGGTGAAGGCGAAATGAGCGCTGCCCGTGACGGGTGCCGCCCGATGCTGACCTATCACTTCAAGAAGTCCGGTACGTCCAGCTCTTCGGCCTGGGCGTCCTGGTAGGGACGGGCCGGCGGGACGTGCGGCGGAGAGACCTGCGGCAGCGCGCTCTCGCTCGAAGCCGACGCGGGGGCGGGCTCGGCCGGGGCCGGGCTCTCCTCGCGCGGAGGTACGGAACCGAGTCCGCCCGTCGGACGTGCGGACTCGACGGAGGACCTGGCCGGGGCGGCCGGCTCCTCGCGCTTGTTGCTGTTGGCGCCGAGGACGTTCTCCCGGCGGGCCGGCGGCTGTCCGCCGTCGAAGCCCGCGGCGATCACGGTGACCCGTACCTCGTCGCCCAGGGCGTCGTCGATGACGGCGCCGAAGATGATGTTGGCCTCGGGGTGTGCCGCCTCGCTCACCAGCTGGGCGGCCTCGTTGATCTCGAAGAGACCGAGGTCGCTGCCGCCGGAGATGGAGAGCAGGACACCGCGGGCGCCGTCGATGGAGGCTTCCAGGAGGGGCGAGGAGATCGCCATCTCCGCGGCCGCCACCGCGCGGTCGTCGCCGCGCGCCGAGCCGATGCCCATGAGCGCCGATCCGGCCTCGGACATGACCGACTTGACGTCGGCGAAGTCGAGGTTGATCAGACCCGGGGTGGTGATGAGGTCGGTGATGCCCTGGACACCCGAGAGCAGCACCTGGTCGGCCGACTTGAACGCGTCGAGCACGCTGACCTGGCGGTCCGAGATGGACAGCAGGCGGTCGTTGGGAATGACGATGAGGGTGTCGACCTCTTCGCGGAGTTCGGCGATGCCGTCCTCCGCCTGGTTCGCGCGTCGCCGGCCCTCGAAGGTGAACGGGCGGGTGACCACGCCGATCGTCAGGGCGCCGAGCGAGCGCGCGATGTTGGCGACGACGGGTGCGCCGCCGGTGCCGGTGCCGCCGCCCTCTCCGGCGGTGACGAAGACCATGTCGGCCCCCTTGAGGACCTCCTCGATCTCCTCACGGTGGTCCTCTGCCGCCTTACGACCGACGGCCGGGTTCGCCCCGGCGCCGAGGCCCCGGGTGAGTTCGCGGCCGACGTCGAGCTTGACGTCGGCGTCGCTCATCAACAGGGCTTGTGCATCCGTGTTGATCGCGATGAACTCGACGCCCTTGAGACCGACCTCGATCATTCGGTTGATGGCATTGACACCACCGCCGCCGACACCGATGACCTTGATGACTGCGAGGTAGTTCTGCGGTGCTGCCACGTCGAAGGCCTCTCGCCTCGAGTTACGTGTCGTCGCTCTGCGGTGGCCCCGCGGCGACGACTGATGTCGATGGGGACGGTCCGAACGCCGACCCAAACCCTAACGTTGAAGTTTAGGGTTACCAGTGTGTCTGCTTCCTGGACTCTTCCGAACAGGACACTAAGTCGACAAGTGGCGCACGTTCAACGAACACGCCGAACCTCCCGTTTTTCTTTTCACCCTATGTGATCACCCGTAGCGCTGACCAACCAGGGTGCTGGCCAGCACAAATACCCGTCAACTCGCCGATACCGCCGGGGCGGTGGGAGCGCTTACGTCGAAGTGTCCCGCTTTGGGGGCGGCTTTCATGAGCGCGCCGAGCACACGTGCCTTCACCGGCCCGTCCTCGCCGCTCCCCCAGGTCACCACACGATCCCGGGTGAGCAGCAAGGAGATCGCGTCGTACGAGGTGACCCGGACGGCCTCGGTGTCCCGGGCGACGCCCGCCGGAAGGTCGCCGGCCACCCGGACCGCTTCCCGCAACAGACGGTCACCGCCGAAACGGCGAAGGCTCGCGGACGGTTCGGGAGTCAGCTCCAGCAGGGGCACGCCCTTCGGCGCCTTGTCCACGGTGGCGAAGCGCACGCCCTCGGCATCCACTTCCACGAACTTGCCGTCCTTCTCGACGAGCAGGACCGGCTTCCGTTCGGTCACCTTAAGGCCGATTCCGTGCGGCCAGGACCGAACGACATCAACTGTGTCGATACGAGGCAACTTCTGGCGCAACCGGCGCTCCATGGCGTCGGTGTCCACGGAGACCAGCGGGGCGCCGATCGGAGTGGCGGCAACCGCTTCCACTTCTTCGCGGGTCAGGACCTCGACGCCGCTCGTGGTGACCTTCTCGACGCGGAGCCAGGAGGAGCCGTAGAGCACCCAGACCACGAACGCGGCGAGCAGGGCGGCCGCGACGCCGATGAGGATCAGCAGCAGACGGCGGCTGATCCGGGGCCCCTCGGGGCCGATGTGCGGCGGGCGGGCGGAGGTGTCCGCCCGCCCGGGTGCGCCGCGCTGGGCGGTCGTCGGTCCGGCCACGCTCGCTCCTTCGCCGGACCCGGGACGCCCGCCCCGGGTCCGCACCGCATCGCGCCGTACGCCTAGCGGCGTGCGGCGATCGCTTCGTACACCATGCCGACGAGCAGGTCGTCGGCGTCGCGCCGGCCGAACTCGGCCGCGGCGCGGGACATTTCGTACAGCCGGTGGGGGTCCGACAGTACCGGCAGGACGTTGCCCTGCACCCATTCCGGGGTGAGCGCCGCGTCGTCCACCAGCAGGCCGCCGCCGGCGTTGACCACCGGCTGGGCGTTGAGCCGCTGTTCGCCGTTGCCGATGGGCAGCGGGACGTAGGCGGCGGGGAGCCCAACAGCGGAGAGTTCGGCGACGGTCATCGCGCCGGCGCGGCAGAGCATCATGTCGGCCGCGGCGTACGCGAGGTCCATCCGGTCCACGTACGGTACCGGGATGTAGGGCGGCATTCCGGGCATGTTGTCGATCCGCGGCAATTCGTTCTTCGGGCCGACCACATGGAGGATCTGGATCCCGGAGCGCTGGAGCAGCGGCGCGACCCGCTGGACGACCTCGTTGAGGTGGCGCGCGCCCTGCGAGCCGCCGGAGACCAGCAGCGTGGGCAGGTTGGGGTCGAGGCCGAAGGAGGCGCGGGCCTCCGGGCGGACCCGGGCGCGGTCCAGGGTGGCGATGGTGCGGCGCAGCGGGATGCCGATGTAGCGGGCGCCGCGCAGCTTGCTGTCCGGGGTGGAGACGGCGACCCCGTGGGCGTACCGCGAACCGATCTTGTTGGCCAGGCCCGGGCGGGCGTTGGCCTCGTGGACCACGATCGGCACACCGGCCCGCTTGGCGGCCAGATAGCCGGGCAGCGCGACGTAGCCGCCGAAGCCGACCACGCAGTCCGCCTTGGTGCGCTCCAGGATCTGCTCGGCCGCCTTGATGGTGCCGCGCAGCCGGCCCGGGACGGTGATCAGTTCGGGCGTGGGCTTACGGGGCAGCGGGACGGCGGGGATGAGCGCCAGCTCGTACCCCCGCTCGGGCACGAGCCTGGTCTCCAGTCCGCGTTCCGTGCCGAGGGCAGTGATTCCCACGGTCGGGTCCTGCCTGCGCAGGGCGTCTGCGAGGGCAAGCGCGGGCTCGATGTGTCCGGCGGTCCCCCCGCCGGCGAGTACGACATGCACCGAAATTCACCGCTCTCCGGACGAACGCTTCTTGACGCGCCGTCTCATCGTCTTCCATCTCACCCCGGGCTTCCGCATGGCCAGGGCCGCCTTCGCGGCGGGGTCCTCCCGTGCGAAGGCGATCATCAGCCCGACCGCGAACATCGTCGGCAGCAGGGCCGACCCCCCGTAGGAGAACAGCGGGAGCGGAACCCCGGCGATCGGCAACAGGCCGAGCACCGCACCGATGTTGATCACGGCCTGGGCCGTGATCCACGTGGTCACGCCTCCCGCGGCATACCTCACGAAGGGGTCCTCCGTGCGTCCGGCCACGCGGATACCCGCATAGCCTAGAGCCGCGAACAGGGCGAGCACGGACAGCGTCCCCGCCAGACCCAGTTCCTCACCGGTGATCGCGAAGATGAAGTCGGTGTGGGGTTCCGGGAGTTGACCCCATTTTTCCACACTCGCACCCAGCCCGGAACCGAACCATCCGCCGGACGCCAGAGCATAGATTCCGTGTGCGGCCTGCCAGCAGCCGCCCTCCGGATCGGGTTCGCTCACGCCCATGCAGGCGAGCCGGGACATCCGGTTGGGGCTGGTCCTGATCAGCAGGAACGCGAGGACGGCGGCGAAGCCGAGGACTCCGGCGAAGAGCCGGGTGGGGGCGCCGGCCAGCCAGAGCAGACCGAACAGGATCGCCGTGAGAATGATCGCGGTTCCCATGTCGCCGCCGAGCATGATCAGTCCGAGCAGCATGAAGGCGACCGGGACGAGCGGCACGAGCATGTGCTTCCACTGCGTCAGCAACCGCTTGTCCTGCTTGCGGGCCAACAGGTCGGCGCCCCACAGGATGAGGGCCAGCTTGCCGAACTCGCTGGGCTGGAGCTGGAACGGGCCGCCCAGGTAGAGCCAGTTCTGGTTGCCGTTGACCGACATCCCTATGCCCGGCACCTGGACCAGGATCATCAGGAAGACGGTGACCATCAGTATCGGGTAGGCCAGCGCCCGGTGGAGCTTCACGGGCATCCGGGCGGCGATCAGCATCAGCCCGCCGCCGATGACGGCGGCGAGGAACTGCTTGCCGAAGAAGTACGTCGCGGGCTTGCTGATGTCCAGCGCCTTGATCATCGAGGCGGAGTAGACCATCACCAGGCCCAGCACGGTGATCAGGAGGCTGGAGCCGAGGATCACGTAGTAGGCGGTCAGCGGCCGGTCCCAGGCCCGCCGTGCCCGCTCGTAGGTCCGGCGCGGCCCGCCGCCGCGCCCCGAGCGCGGGGTGCGGGGGCCCGATCCGCCGCGTCCGGAGCCGCGCGGTGTCTCGGGGCGCCGGGCGCCGGTGGCGAGGCGTCCGCGCAGGGCGAGTCCGGCGGGCAGCGGTACGCCGGAGGGTGCGGGCGCCGCGAGGGGGCGGGGTACCGAGGCCCGTGCGCGGTCCCGCCGTACGGCGAATCTCTCGTCGGCCGGCATTGTCGCTGTCCCCTCCACTGCTCGTGCCCGGGGCCGGTGACCCCGGGCGCGGAGGCCCGGTCGGTCAGGCGCTCTCGTCGGCGCGTGCGCGGACCGCGTCCGCGAACGCCTCGCCCCGCTTGTTGTAGTTGGTGAACATGTCCATCGAGGCACAGGCCGGGGCCAGCAGTACCGTATCGCCCGGCCGGGCGAGCGCGGCCGCCTGCGCGACCGCTTCGGACATCGCCCCAGTGTCGGTCCGGTCGAGGTCGACCACCGGGACTTCGGGGGCGTGTCGCGTCAGGGCTTCGTGGATCAGCGCCCGGTCGGCGCCCATCAGTACGACGCCGCGCAGCCGCTTCGCCGCGCCGATGACCAGCTCGTCGAAGGTGGCGCCCTTGGCCAGTCCGCCGGCGATCCAGACGATGGAGTCGTAGGCGGCGAGCGAGGCCTCGGTGGCGTGGGTGTTGGTGGCCTTGGAGTCGTCCACGTAGGCGACTTCGCCGATGTCCGCGACGTGTTCGATGCGGTGGGCGTCCGGCCGGAAGGCGCGCAGTCCGTCGCGTACGGCGGCCGGCTCCACGCCGAAGGCGCGGGCGAGGGCGGCGGCAGCGAGGGCGTTGGCGATGTTGTGCGGGGCCGGCGGGGTGACGTCGGTGACCTCGGCCAGCTCCTGGGCCTGCTTCTGGCGGTTGGCGACGAACGCCCGGTCGACGAGGATGCCGTCGACCACGCCGAGCTGCGAGGGGCCGGGGGCGCCGAGGGTGAAGCCGATGGCCCGGCAGCCCTCCTCGACGTCGGCTTCACGGACCAGGTCCTCGGTGGCCGGGTCGGCGACGTTGTAGACGCAGGCGACCGTGTTGCCCTCGTAGACGCGGCCCTTGTCGGCGGCGTACGCCTCCATCGAGCCGTGCCAGTCGAGGTGGTCCGGCGCCAGGTTGAGCACGGCGGCGGAGTGGGCGCGCAGCGAGGGCGCCCAGTGCAGCTGGTAGCTGGAGAGTTCGACGGCGAGGACGTCGTACTCTCTCTCGCCGAGGACCGCGTCCAGCAGCGATACGCCGATGTTGCCGACGGCCGCGGTGCGCAGGCCCGCCGCCTCCAGGATGGAGGCCAGCATGCGCACGGTGGTCGTCTTGCCGTTGGTGCCGGTGACGGCGAGCCAGGGCGCGGCCTTGCGGCCGTTGTCGCCGCGCAGTCGCCAGGCCAGTTCGACGTCGCCCCAGACCGGGACGCCCGCCTCGGCGGCAGCCAGGAAGAGCGGCTTGTCCGGCTGCCAGCCGGGGGCGGTGACGACGAGTTCCGTGGACGGCGGCAGGGTGGCGCCGTCGCCGAGGCGCACGGTGATGCCGAGCGCCTCCAGTTCGGCCGCCTGCGCGCGGGCGCGTGCGTCGTCGCCGTCGTTGACGACGGTGACGAGCGCGCCGCGCTCGTGCAGGGCGCGGGCGGCGGGAATGCCGCTGACGCCGAGCCCGGCGACGGTGACGTGCTTGCCCTGCCAGTCCACGGTGCTCACTTCTTGGCTGCCCATCCCGCGTAGAAGAGGCCGAGGCCGACGATCACGCACATGCCCTGGATGATCCAGAAGCGGACCACGACAAGGACTTCGGACCACCCCTTGAGTTCGAAGTGGTGCTGGAGCGGCGCCATCCGGAAGACCCGCTTGCCGGTCATCTTGAACGAACCGACCTGGATGACCACCGACATGGTGATCATCACGAAGAGGCCGCCGAGGATGGCGAGCAGGAACTCGGTGCGGGACAGGATCGCGAGGCCCGCGAGGGCGCCGCCGAGGGCGAGCGAGCCGGTGTCGCCCATGAAGATCTTGGCGGGCGAGGTGTTCCACCACAGGAAGCCGAAGCAGGCGCCCATCAGCGCGGCGGCGACGACGGCGAGGTCGAGCGGGTCGCGTACCTCGAAACAGGCGCTCGGGTTGGTCAGGTTGTCCGCGTTGGCGCAGGACTCCTGGAACTGCCAGAGGCCGATGAAGGTGTAGGCGCCGAAGACCATCACCGAGGCGCCGGTGGCCAGTCCGTCGAGGCCGTCGGTGAGGTTCACGCCGTTGGACATGGCGAGGATCATGAACAGCGCCCAGACGCAGAACAGCACCGGGCCGATCGACCAGCCGAAGTCCTCGACGAACGAGAGCCGGGTGGAGGCGGGGGTGTATTCCATGGAGTTGGGGAACTGGAGCGAGAGCACCGCGAAGGCGATGCCGACGATCAGCTGTCCGGCCATCTTCGCCTTGGCCCGCAGACCGAGCGAACGCTGCTTGACGATCTTGATGTAGTCGTCGAGGAAGCCGACGAGGCCCATGCCCGCCATGAGGAACAGCACGAGGAGACCGGAGTAGCGGATGTCCTCGCCCGTGATGACCTTCGCGAGGAGGTACGCGACGATGGTCGCCAGGATGAAGGCGATGCCGCCCATCGTGGGCGTGCCCTTCTTGCTGCCGTGCGTGCGCGGGCCGTCGTCCCGGATGAACTGCCCGTAGCCCTTGCGGGCCAGCAGCTTGATCAGCAGCGGAGTACCGACCAGGGTCAGAAAGAGCCCGATGGCCCCCGCGAAGAGGATCTGCCTCATCGGCCGGCGACCTCGCCCTCGGTCGAGTTCTCCAGCAGTGCCAGGGCGACCTTCTCCAGGCCGACCGACCGGGACGCCTTCACCAGCACGACGTCTCCCGGGCGCAGTTCACTGCGCAACAGGTCGACGGCCGCCTGTGCGTCGGACACGTGCACCGACTCCTCACCCCACGAACCCTCGTTATATGCGCCCAGTTGCAGCCAGGAGGCTTCTCTCCCCCCGACAGCGACGAGCTTGCTGACGTTGAGCCGGACGGCGAGCCGTCCGACCGCGTCGTGCTCGGCGAGCGACGCGTCACCGAGCTCGGCCATCTGACCGAGCACCGCCCAGGTGCGCCCCCCGTCGGCCCCTCGGGCCTGACCCATGGCAGCCAGCGCACGCAGTGCGGCTCTCATGGATTCGGGGTTCGCGTTGTAGGCGTCGTTGACGACCGTCACACCGTCCGGACGCTCGGTGACCTCCATGCGCCAGCGGGAGAGGGTGCCCGCCTCCGAGAGCGCCTCGGCGATCTCGGTCACGGACATGCCCAACTCATGGGCGACGGCGGCCGCGGCGAGCGCGTTCGACACGTGGTGCTCACCGTACAGGCGCATGGTCACGTCGCTGCACCCGGTGGGTGTGTGGAGCTCGAACGCGGGCCGCCCGTCGGCGGTCATCCTGACCTTCTCGCCCCGTACGTCCGCTTCCGGGGCTTCTCCGAAGAGCAGGACGCGGGCCCTGGTGCGCGAGGCCATGGCGCGGACGAGCGGGTCGTCCGCGTTGAGCACGGCGCAGCCGTCCTCGGGCAGGACCTCGACCAGCTCGCCCTTGGCCTGGGCGATGGCCTCCCGGCTGCCGAACTCGCCGAGGTGGGCGGAGCCGACGTTCAGGACGAGGCCGATGCGGGGCGGGGTGAGGTCGGCCAGGTAGTGGATGTGGCCGATGCCGCGGGCGCCCATCTCCAGGACCAGGTGCTCGGTCTCGGCGGTGGCCGTCAGCGCCGTGATGGGCAGGCCGATCTCGTTGTTGAGGGAGCCGGGCGTCCAGACGGTGGGGCCCTTGCGCTGGAGGAGCTGCGCGATCAGGTCCTTGGTGGACGTCTTGCCGGCGGATCCGGTGAGGCCGACGACGGTGGTGCCGAGGCGTTCCACCACGGCGCGGGCGAGGGCTCCGAGCGCGCCGACGACGTCGTCCACGACGATCGCCGGGACGCCGACGGGACGGGCCGCCAGTACGGCTGCCGCGCCCGCCTCGACGGCGCGCTGGGCGTAGTCGTGGCCGTCGACCCGTTCGCCGGCGAACGCGGCGAACAGGCTGCCGGACACGACCTCGCGGGAGTCGATGACGACGGGTCCGGTCACGGTGACTGCCGGATCGGGTATGTCGTACGACTGCCCGCCGACGATTTCGGCGATCTCGGCGAGGGAAAGGGTGATCACTTGGTCATCCCTGACTGTTGTTCTCGTGGTGAGGGGCACGGTCCGCGGCGCCGGGGCGCGTCAGGGACCGCTCGATGGCTGCGTGCAGGACCTTGCGGTCGTCGAAGGGGCGTACCACCCCGTGGATGTCCTGGCCCTGTTCGTGCCCCTTGCCGGCGACGAGGACGGTGTCGCCCGGTTCGGCGCGGGCGACGGCGGCGGCGATGGCCGAGGCGCGGTCGGCGTCGACCAGCACGTCACCGCGCTCGTGGACGGGCACTTCGGCGGCGCCGGAGAGCATCGCGGCGAGGATCGCGAGGGGGTCCTCGGAGCGGGGGTTGTCGGAGGTCAGTACGGCGGTGTCGGCGAGCCGGGCCGCGGCGGCGCCCATCGGGCCGCGTTTGGTGGTGTCGCGGTCGCCGCCGCAGCCGAGGACGATGTGCACCTGGCCCTCGGTGACCTTGCGCAGGGAGCGCAGTACGGACTCGACGGCGTCGGTCTTGTGCGCGTAGTCGACGACGGCGAGGTAGGGCTGTCCGGCGTCCACCCGCTCCAGCCGGCCCGGGACTCCGGGGACGGCGGCGACGCCGTCGGCGGCGATCTGCGGGTCGACGCCGGCGACGGCCAGCGTGACGATCGCGGCGAGGGTGTTGGCGACGTTGAACGGGCCGGGCAGCGGGGCGCGGGCGGTGATCCGCTCGCCCTTGGGGCCGACGGCGGTGAAGGTGCTGTCCTGCGGTCCGACCTCGACGTCCTCGGCGTGCCAGTCGGCGTCCGGGTGGCCCTCGGCGGAGAAGCTGGTGACCGGCACCCCGGACTCGGTGATGAGCCTGCGGCCGTACTCGTCGTCGAAGTTCACGACGCCGCGGTGGCTGCGCTCGGGGGTGAACAGCCGGGCCTTGGCCTGGAAGTAGTCCTCCATGCCGGAGTGGAACTCCATGTGCTCCGGGCTGAGGTTGTTGAAGACGGCGACGTCGAAGACGCAGCCGTCGACCCGGCCGAGCACCAGGGCGTGGCTGGAGACCTCCATCGCGACGGCCTCGACGCCGCGTTCGCGCATGACGGCGAACAGGGCCTGGAGGTCGGTGGCTTCGGGGGTGGTGCGCTCGGACTTGATGCGCTCGTCGCCGATCCGCATCTCGACGGTGCCGATCAGCCCGGTGGGCCGTCCGGCGGCGCGCAGTCCGCCCTCGACGAGGTAGGCGGTGGTGGTCTTGCCGGAGGTTCCGGTGATGCCGATCTGGAGGAGGCCGATGCCGGGCCGCCCGTAGATGTCGGCGGCCAGCTCGCCCATCACGGCGCGCGGGTTCCCGGTGACCAGGACCGGCAGACCGGTGGCGGCGGCGCGTTCGGCGCCGGCGGGGTCGGTGAGTACGGCGGCGGCGCCGAGGCCGGCGGCCTGGGCCGCGAAGTCGGCGCCGTGGAGGCGGGCGCCGGGCAGGGCCGCGTACACGTCACCGGGGCGCACGGCCCGCGAGTCGTGCGTGATGCCGGTGATCTCACCGGACCCGGTCACTTCGACGCCGAGCCGGTCGGCCAGCTCGCCGAGAGGGGTGGGCCGGAGCCGGTCCGGTCGGGGCGCTCCCGGGTAGGTCACAGGCGCGTCCTTCTGAGAGGTTTGGGACTGATCAGCGTGGGGCACGGCGGTGAGCGTACCGGGCCGGTGCGGGCTCTCGCGAAGCGAGTCACCCGGGTTCCGGCGGTTCTCGTTCCGGTTCCCGGGATCGGGGGTGATGGTTGTCACTGAGGGTTCCCTTGGAGGAGATGCTCGCGCATCCCCGTGTTCACTCGCCGGGCTTGAAGGACACCGGCAGCCGGGGCGGCTCGCTGCCGGACGGTGGGGTCTGGAGCGTCTTGAGCGCGAACTCCATGACCTGCTTGTAGATCGGGCCGCAGATCTGGCCGCCGAAGTAGCTGCCCTTGGTGGGGTTCTGGATCGCGCAGTAGACGGTGACCTGCGGATTGTCGGCGGGCGCGAAGCCCGCGAAGGAGGCGGTGTAGCCCTTGTAGACGCCGCGGGCGGGGTCGACCCGGTTGGCGGTGCCGGTCTTGCCCGCGACCCGGTAGCCGGGGATGGCGGCCTTGGTGCCGGTGCCTTCGCGGTCGTCGACGACGGACTCCAGCATCGTCGCCAGGGTCTTGGCGGTCTTCTCGCTGACCACCCGGTTCTCCTCGGCGGGCTCGGCGGCGGAGAAGCGCCCGTCGGAGCCCTTGGTGCCGCGGACGAGGGTGGGGGCGATCCGTACGCCTCCGTTGGCGATGGTCGAGTAGACCGAGGCGGCCTGGACGGCGTTGAGCGAGAGGCCCTGGCCGAAGGGGATCGTGTACTGCTGCGAGGTCGACCAGTCCTTCGGGTGGGCCAGCAGACCGGGCGACTCCCCGGGGTAGCCGAGCCCGGTCTTCTTGCCGAGGCCGAACTTGCGCAGGTAGTCGTAGAGGACCTGGTTGGACTCCGCCTGGGTCTTGCCGAGCTGACCGGTCGCCAGGATGGTGCCGATGTTGCTGGACTTGGCGAGGACCCCGTTGAGCGTGAGGTACCAGGTGGGGTGGTCGACGTCGTCCTTGAAGAGCCGGTCGCCGCGGTGCAGCCGGTTGGGGACGGTGACGTGGGTGCCGGGCGTGGCGGCCTTCTCCTCCAGTACGGCGGCCATCGACATGACCTTGCTGGTGGAGCCGGGCTCGTACACGTCCTGGAGGGCCGCGTTGCCGAGGGACGCCGAGGTGGCCTGGGAGAGGTCGTTGGGGTCGTAGCCGGGGGCGTTGGCCATGGCCAGCAGTTCGCCGGTCCTGGTGTTCTGCACGATGACGTAGCCGCGGTCGGCCTTGGACTTGGCGACCTGGTCGCTGATGGCCTTCTGGGCGGCCCACTGGATGTCCCGGTCGATGGTCAGCTCGACGTCGGAGCCGGGGACGGCCGGGATCTCGCTGCTGCCCGCGGTGGGGACGCGGCGGCCGCCGGCCTGGGCGTAGCGGATCTTGCCGTCCTCGCCCGCGAGTTCCTTGTTCAGCTGCGATTCGAGGCCGCCGCCGCCCTTGCCGTCGTCGCTGACGAATCCCAGTATCCCGGCCGCGAGATCCCCGTTGGGGTAGACGCGCTTGGTGGTGGGCTCCTGGAGGACACCGGCCAGGACGTTGGCTCCCGGGCCGCCCTTGAGCTTGTCCTCGGAGGCCTTCTCGGCGAACACGGACTTGAGGTCCTTGATCTGCTTCCAGACCTGGGGCGTCTGCCGGTAGGCGAGGACGGTGTAGCGCGACTTGGGCGTCGAGAGCTTCTTGACGAGCTCGTCGACGTCCTTGCCGAGGATCGGGGCGAGCAGGGCGGCGGCCTGCTGGGGCGCGTCGGGGGCCTTGCTGTCCTCGGGCGTGAACATCTTCGGGTCGGCGGTGATGTTGTGCGCGTCCACGCTGGTGGCGAGCGCGACGCCCTTGCGGTCGGTGATCTCGCCGCGCTCGGCGGCGACCGTGTACTCCAGGTAGCGGTTCTTCTCGGCCTTGGCCGCGTACGCGCTGGCGTCGACGGCCTGGACCTGGAGCAGCCGGGCCACGAAGGCCAGCATGACCAGCGTCAGCCCGAGGCTGACGAGCCGCAGCCGGGGGCGCGGGCTGCCCAGGCGGAGGGAGCGCGGGGCGCCTCCGCGCGCGGTGGTGCGCCCTGAGGCGGGGCGGGGGCGGCGGGCCGGTGGGCGTGCGCCGGAGCGGCCGGAGCCCTGTCCTCCGTTACGGGGGCG
>NZ_JAAGMH010000049.1:0-597 GCF_010548505.1 Streptomyces sp. SID14515
GGCCAGGGCGCCGCCGCCCCGGCCTCCGGCACACCCGCACTCGCCGCCCCAGCGCCGGGCGTCCCGGCACCCGGCGCTCCGGCACCCGGTGCTCCCGCCCCAGCGGTCTCGGCGCCAGCCACTCCGGCCCCCGGCACACCCGCACCCGGCGACCCAGCGCCAGGCACACCAGCCCCCGCCGCCCCCGGCTCACCCAGCGTCGCCGCGATCCGGGCCAGCGAGGGCCACCACCGGTACGCCGCCCTCAGCAGCCCGGCCACCAGGGCGAGCACCACCGGGGCCGCCGACAGCTCCGGCCACCACAGCGTCGACCCCAGCGCGGACCGGAAGCCGTCCGGCGAGCCCGCCCACACGTCCGACAGCAGCGTCACCGGGCCCAGCAGCACCGCCGCGACCGGCGGCAGCGCCCACACCAGCGCCCCGGCCAGCACCGCTCCCGACGCCGCCAGCACCCCGCGCGTCGCGTTCCCCGGCAGCCGTGAACGTACGACCGCCGTCAGCGCGAGGCCGCACAGCAGGTACGCGAGCACCTGCCAGCCGTCCGGCACCGCATGCGCCGGTACGCCGCCCACCGCGGCCACCGCCGCGAGGCCGGCC
>NZ_JAAGMH010000076.1:0-1057 GCF_010548505.1 Streptomyces sp. SID14515
TCGGCGAGGACGGCTTCGGCGCTCTCGGCGGCCGTACGGGCGGTGGCGGCGGCCTCGGCCAGCTCGGCGAGCATGCCGGGCGGGCAGTCGGCGCGCCAGGAGCCGATGCGGGCAGCGAGCGCGCGGTCCCCGGAGAGGCGGGCGGCGAGGGTCCGGATGTCCTCGTCGCGGGCGGCGGCGCGGCTGCGCAGCGCGTGGCGTTCCTCGTCGGCGGCGTGTTCGTCGTGCATGGCCGGGTTCGGCGGGACGAGGAAGACGCCGTCGTTCTGCGCGTCGGAGCCGGTGCCGGGGGCCGGGACGGGAGCGAGGAGGGCGGCGGCGGTGCCGACGGCCACGGTCGAGCGGGGCAGCAGGGCCGCGCCGCCGAGGACTTCGCGGGCGCGGCTGTGGGCGGCGGGGTCGGTGATGACGACGCCGTCGACGAGCTCGGGGCGGGCGGCGAGGACGGCGGCGTGGTCGGCCGGGTCCACGGCCTGGGCGAGGTAGCGCCAGCCGGGCAGGGCGGGGATGCCGTGCTCGCCCAGATACTCGACGGTGGCGAGGACGTCGGGGCCGGGCGGCAGCAGCCCGCCCTCGCCGAGCGCGCCGAGGATGCGGGCGTCGTCGGCCGCGGCGGTACGCAGGTCGAAGAGGCGGCGCTCGGCGGCGGCGACGGACTGGTCCAGGAGCTCGCGCAGCTCGTCGGCGCTGCGGTCGAACTCCTCGGCGGTCAGGGGCTGTTGGGCGGTGGTGGGCTGGTCGGCGAGGGCCACGGCACGTTCGGCGGCCGGTTCGGCGGCGGTGGCCGTGCCGTCGTCGCCGCTCCCCGGGCCGGTGCGTGCGGTGGCGCCCTGGGCGGAGCCGGACGTCTCGTCGGCGGTTTCCCGGCGGGGGTGCGGGACGCCGGTGCCGGAGGGCAGGCCCAGCAGGTCGCCGAGGCGGGGGTCGGCGGCGATGGACGCGGCGGCGCGGTGCTCGTCCTCGTAACTCTGCTCGGCGGCCTTGGCCCCGTCGGCGGCGCGGGCGGCGGCCAGTTCGGCGCGGCTCTCGGCGGCGGCGGCCTCGCGGGCGGTGTCGG
>NZ_JAAGMH010000087.1:0-215 GCF_010548505.1 Streptomyces sp. SID14515
CTTCGCGAGGCCGCTGCCGCTCGGGCCGCCGACTATGGGGACGACGATGTTCGAGCGCAGCGCCGGACGCTCGTCCAGCAGGACGGCGACGGCGCGAAGGAGCAGGTCGGGGGCCTTCAGGGGCTGGATGCGGCCCGCGAAGAGCGGTACGAGGGCGTTCTGCGGCAGGCCGAGGCGGTGCCGGGCCGCGGCACGTCCGTCGGCGGGGCGGAACC